>CAMYIK010000015.1 GCA_947258365.1 uncultured Thermoleophilia bacterium
ACGCCGCCCTCTCACGGCGGAAACAGGGGTTCGAATCCCCTACGGGCTACTCCAAGAGAGCCCCGCTCGCGCGGGGCTCTCTTCATTTCATGGCCCGAGCAGGCGACCTGTCGTCATGCCGCTGACATGACCGGTGGACCCCCCAAGAGCGCTCAGCTTTTGCGCACCGTGCGTGCCTTTCGCCCCCGATGGGATCACGGAGGAGGTCGAGCTTTTCCCTGCACCTGCTCAAGCAGGGACTGTCAGGCGGGAGTCCCCTGAGGACATCCTCTATGCGGGCCGCACCGCTCCGACCAAACCGACAGACCCCACCGCCCTGAGGACCCTCATCACCATGGCCGGCCGGGATGTCCTCTTTGGCGGTCCCCAGTCCGACATCATCCGCGGCGGCAGCGAACGCGACACGCTGCGTGGTGGAACAGGTCAAGATTCGATCTTCGGCGGCGCCGACGCCGACCTCACCTATGGCGGCGCCCACAACGATCGCCTCTTTGGCGGCAACCGAAACGACCGGATCCTCGGCAACGGCGGCCGGGATTCGGGCGTCGGGGGCAAGGGCAAGAACACCTGCCGCACGGAGATTCGCCGAAGCTGTTAGCCGCACGAGGGCCGAGCGCTCGTTTTGTCATACGTCCCATGAACGCAGGTCTCTCACCCGCGCCCCACATGGGCGTCCCGCGTCTCGGGTAGCGTCCAACGTCGATGGGCGCGAATGATTTGTTCGGGAGAAGGCTGGCAACGGTCCTCCTTCTGCTACTTGCCGCGACGACGCTGTTGGCCGCGTGTGGTGGCTCAGACGACGGTGATACCGCAGGGACAACCGACGCCTCGGAAACAGAGGCGCCCGCTACGCCGTCGGGTCCAGCGGCCGCGGTAGAAGACGACCGACTTCACGGCGCGCCACTAACCGAGCTTCCCGCCCGAATTCAGATGCTCGCCGACACCGGCGTCTCTGTGACTCGCGTCGGAGTGTGGTGGCGCGACATCGCCGCCAGCCAACCCGGCGACGCGACCAATCCTGCGGATCGGGCCTACGACTTCGAGCGCTACGACCTCATCATGCGAGAACTCGCGACCCACGAGATCTCAGCCCTGATCTCCGTCTACAACACGCCCGAGTGGGCAGCCGGCGGCTTCACCCAGGGAATCAACAAGGAAGTCAATGCTCAGGCGCCGGAGGCGGAGGCCTTCGGTGAGTTCATGGGCGCACTCGCGACCCGCTATTCCGGAGAGTTCCAGGCCGACGGAGCCACACTGCCTCAAGTTGACCTCTTCGAGATCTGGAATGAAGGCAACCTGGCCGGTTTCCTTGCGCCGCAGACCCAGAACGGCGAGCGCGTCGTCCTGGATAACTACGCCGCGATGGCGAAGGCCGCCTACGGCCAAATCAAGGACGCCAATCCCCAGGCGACGGTCATCGCCGGTGTCACGGGGCCGCGGGGCAAGAGCAACGACGCCAACACCGGCGTCGAAGACTGGATCGCCGGTATGGCCGACCGCGACGTTCCGATGGACGCCTACTCCCAGCACATCTACCCGGTCGCCGCGCCCAAAGTCGCGACGCAGGCCTTCCCGGCATGGGGAACGATCGACCGCCTCACCGAAGCCGTGGATCGTCTTGGCGACGATCTACCGATCTACGTCACCGAGGCCGGCTACACCACGATGGTGACGCCGTTCCGCGACGAGGGCGCCACTGCGACTGAGACCGAGCAGGCGCAGTACGTCCGCGACATCTACTCACTACCTCAGCTCCAGACCGGCCGCTTCCCGCTGATCGTCTGGTTCAACCTCCAGGACAATCCGGGCTGGCCGGCCGGTCTGATCGACATCAATGGCCGGAAGAAGCCCAGCCACACCGCCTTCCTCAAAGCCGCCAAGAGCGCCTCGAGCACCCCTTAGCGGCTCGCGTACTTCTCCAGATCGGCCCGAAACATCGGGCCCATGCGCTCAGCTTCGGCGTCGGGCTTGACGTCGGTGATCCACCGCAAGGTCGAGGTGCCATTGCCGGCGTCGAACACCTGCATCGAGGCGGCGTGATGGTCGAACGGCAACCCCTCGGTGATCGTGTAGCCCACACGGCGATTCTCGTGATCGATCGAAAGGATCTTCTCGGCGATCTCGGCACCGTTGGCCAGGGTGCACTTCCGGACATCACCGTCGGCTGAACTGGCGGACACGATGTCGAGCATTCCAGAGATCTCACCGACGTCGGAGACGTCGGCCCAGACCTCGTCGGCGGTGCGATTGATAGTCACTTCAGCGTAGATGGACGCCATTGGATGATCCTTCCTCGAGAGCGGCTTCACCGAGATCTTAAGCTGTTGCTCTATAAATCTGTCAAGCAATTGCTCCAAATCATCTACGCTTCCGCGGATGCCGCCTGGCCGACCGCGAAAGTTCGACACCGATACCGCCCTGACCGACGCGCAGGACCTGTTTTGGCGTCGTGGCTATCGCGGAACCACGACACGCGATCTGGAACGCGCCCTCGGCATCAATCAGTCGAGCATCTACAACGCGTTCGGTTCGAAGGCCGACTTGCTCGACACGGTGCTGGAGCGCTACGAGCACCAGCTCGAGGCTGAGGTGATCGGCCCGCTCAGGGGGAGCAGGACGGGCCTCGCATCTCTCGAGGCGTTCGTCGACCGTTTCGTAGCCTGGCTGGTGGCCAATGGCGCCCGCGGCTGCCTGATCGCTCGATTGATGGGCGAAGGCGGCGACCTTGGGCCGACCGTCTCAGGCCGACTGAATGCCTACCGCCATGAACTCCGGACCGCCCTGCGCGACGGCCTACAGAGGGCTGCTGACGCGGGAGAGCTGGCCGCATCCAGTGTCGACCGTCGGGCCGACCTCTTGCTCAGCGCGATCCTCGGAGTGAATCTGGGAGCCCAGGGGGGCGCCGGCGAGAAGGCCGTCCGTACCATGGGTGAGGCGATTCGGGCCGAAATCACAAGCTGGAAGCTCGGTCCGGCGTGAGGCGTCACCCCGACTCAACGGTCGGGGTGACGAAGCCGGGATGGTTTTAGCTGCCGGTGGCCCTCATTGTGGCGAGGTCCTCAGCTACGGCTCCGCGATCGGCGGCCTTGCCTGCACCGTTGCCCGGAGGCCCGCTGCCGCTGCCTGCGCGGGCGGCGATCTCACGGCTGATGGCCGTCTCCAGTCGGCTGGCTACTCCATCAACATCCAGCCAGAGGCGTCGGCGGGTGCCCTTCACCCTGCCCAAACCGAACGGGGCGGGCACGCTGATCGCTTCGGCGCGCCGCGTGAGCGGCGTCAGCAGGAGCCCAGCGAGCTCCGTCGGCTGAGCGCCGAGACGCTCGGCAAGGAGTCCGGAGTCGATCTCGCCTTCGCTCGCAAGCGAAGCGAAGAAGAGCTTGGAGCGACCAAGAACCTGATCGGTGAGCCCACCGGCGTACTCGGCGCAGGTCTCCGCCCCGAAGACGCCCCCCAAAGTGGGACGCTCGTCCGTCGAGGTGGCCGCGGCGGCTGGACGTGGGGCAGCCTGCTTCGGGGGCCGTGATGCGGCTGACGACGTGTTGGCAGCTTGTTGGCCAGTCGCCGGCTGCTCCGCCGGCGGTCCGTCGCCGCCCTGCGCTTCAATCTTCGCGCCACGGTCGCTGACCGCCTGCTTGTCCTTAGCCGTCTCCCCTGGCCTTTCGCCGGCGGACGAGCCTCGGCGATTGATGAGATCCGGGCCAAAGAGAAACACGAGGCCGCCGCCGACGAGCAGTAACCCGATCACGGCCAATGGGCCAAAGGACGCGCCGAGCGTCGGGCCAGCGGCCAGCGCGTTCGCCGGGACGGCCAGTACGAACAGGACGGCGGCGATTGTTGCGCGCCGGGCGAGTGCACTCTGAGATTTGGAACCGTGGGGCAGGCTGCCCCTGGCTGAACCAGCCATGTGTCCTCCAGCTTCGGGCCGATACAGGCGGTGGCGCTGCAGCGGAATACTTATGTGAACCTTCTGTTTGAAGTGTCGCCGCAGAGGGGGTTTGTCGGGAACTGACCGGTTGACGTGTGGATGGTGATGCGTACGACTCACCAAAGGTCTAGGTCGTCTCACTGTGTGCGCTCTTTCAGGCTGGTTCTTCGCGCAGAGCGAATGGATGACACCCCTCTTCCGTTCAATCCGCACGCGACGATGGCGCCGCGGAGATTTCGCGCCAACCACGGACCGCCCTAGATTCCCGTGCGACAGATGGACTCCCATCTTGAGCCGAGTCCGACAACCCCCCGTCCCACCCGAGGCCTAATGAGGTCGTTAATCGCCCTCGCCGCAAGCGCGGCGTTCGTGTTGTCCGCCGCGTCGATGACCGACGACGCCGGCGCCGCGACCCGCGTGGTCCGGGATGACGAGGGTCGGCAGATCCGGCTCGACCTCAGGGCGCCCATCAACGTCGAGGGCTACCGCGAGATCATCGCGGGAATCGTCCACGGCGACGAGATCGAGGACGTCACGTTCCGCGTCATTCCGGAGCGCCGAGTGGGGACGGCGTGCCTGAGCCAGGAGGCCCTCGCGTGCTACGCGGCGGACCCCGGGGTGCGACCGATCATCGTGATCCCGGCGCGCAACCCGAGCAGGGTGCGAAACGTGCTCGTCCACGAGTACGGCCATCACATCGATCGAAGCTACGACCATCGCGGTGCCGCTCCGGACTTCGACGGCACCGCCCGTTGGTGGTCGCGGCGGAAGGTGAGCCAGCAACTCTCGGCCCGGAATATGGCCTGGGACTACAGCCGAGGCTGGGGCCGATCCGTCGCGGAAATCTTCGCTGAGGACTACGTGGTGCTGAACACCCCGCGCGGCCCCTACGACATCTTTTGGCTCAATCGCCCAGGTAATGCGATCCGCAACGCCATGCGGCAAGACATCGTGGCGCCGGTCGGATTGTCTCGGCGGCGCCTCGGCCCCACGTGGATCAACCGCGCCGGAACACGCACGATCAGCTTCAACGTAGGCGAGGCGAGGCGCCGGATCGTAGTTGTCACCCGCGTGAGGAACCCTCGCGGAAAACGTCCGATCCGCACGACGTTGAGCTGCGCCGACGGGCGTTTCGTACGCAGTTCACTCGCGGGTCGCAAGCGAGTCGGCACCATTCGAGCGACAGGCGCACCGGTCGGTAGGTGCGAACTCACACTGGCCGCCGGAAGCAACCAGGTCCTCTACGAGACCACGGTGCTCCACAAGGGCTGATTCTGCGGTTCGGTTAGCGAACGAGCACGGGCGTGCCCGGCGGGGCAAGGCGGGCCAGGCGGCGCACGGTGGTGTTGTTCACCCTCACGCAGCCGAGCGAGGCTCGGGTGCCCAGCAGGTCCGGACGGTTCGTGCCGTGAATCGCGACGCGCCCCTTGCCGCCTCGGAAGAAATTGATCGTCTCCGAATGGGCGGTCAGCGCCAGCACACGCGGCCCGAGAAACGAACTCGGTGAATTCGTATTGATGTTCTCCGCGATCGCGTGACGCCCCTTCGGCGTCGGGGTGCCGGGCCGACCCAGCACGACGGTCGTCGACAGGATGCGCTTGCGCCCCCGATAGAGCGTCAATCGGTGGTTGTTCCTGTTGATGACCACCCGGGTCGGGCGACGTACGAGACGCACGGAGTCCGCCTTGACCCACCCCTGCTTACCGTTCGGACGCTCCGGCATGAGCAGCCGCACCCACTGCACCTTCTTGATCTTTTTCGCGCCGGTGATGAGCATCGCCGTGCCGTCACCACCGATCGGCCCGACCGGGCTCAGGCGGCCGATCCGCTTTGCGCGGTTCTTGGGCGCCGCTCGAACGACAGTCGGTGCGACGAGCTCTCCGGCCCAGGCTCCACTGACCTTGGGTCCCTGCAGTTTCGTGGCGCCGAGCGCGTCGGATGCGGCAAAGCCGCAAACAGCTGCTGCGAGGGCCACCGGAAGAATGTAGTTCGGCATCTCGACGGACGCTATCGGCATTTCTGCCGGAAACCTTAGGCTTCCAGAGAGTTCTTCCCCTTTCCGTACGAATGGTGTTCCCGGTGAACAACCCGACATCCGAATTGATCTCTCGTGTGAGCTCGGCCTCGATCAGCGACGCGATGGCCCAACGCTTCTCCCATCGTTGGCACGTCCTGGACCTCGTCTCTCCCACTCCAGGCGCCATCGTCCACGGCCGTGCCGCCACGGTGCGCCTCCTTCCTCGACGTGACGACGTACGGGACCCCTCGATCCATGACTTCAGCCCTACCGCGCAGGCCGCCGCCAAGGACGACGCCCAAGGTCGAGTACTCGTTGTCGCTACGGGTTCGCACCGAGACGCTGCCGTGGCGGGCGGAAAGAAACTCACGCTCGTGGACAGCCTGGGCTTCAATGGCCTGGTGACCGACGGCAGGCTGCGCGACTTCGACGAGGCCAAGGCGCTCGGCGCCGTGTCCTATTGCGCTGGCGAGACCGTGCTGGCGGACCGCGAGGATCTCATGGCGTTCGAGACCGGGGTGCCTATCGAGCTCGCCGGCGTCCTGGTGATGTCCAACGACTGGATCTTCGCCGACGGCGCCGGAGCCGTCGTCGTCCCCGGCGATGCACTCGACGAGATCATCGCGGCCGCGGCCGAGCGCGAGGCGGCTGATGCGCGAGAGTCGCAGCGCATCCGCGACAGCTATGGTGCCCGGCCTTAGCGCGCGGCCCCCAAGGCCAGAGTTGACATCGCCCCTTCTGGCCCACGGCAGCAGCCAACTCGCCTAGGGTGCGGATCGTGCGCGTAGGAACCCTTACCCGGCGCGGCGACTGCCCCGGCTCAAATGCGGTCAAGCGCGTAGGCGACTCGAGCGGCCAGGCGGCTGGATTCACCGGCATGGTCGGAAGTACCCGTTCGACCCGCTCAGGCGGCTGACCCTACGTGATGGCAGGGATGAGGTGGGGGCGGGCACGAGCCGTAAGCCGGCTGTCGAAGGCATCGCCGGTGACTTCACGAAGCTCAGCGACAGGTACGACGACGCGTCGGCCAGCCGATAGGAGGCGACAATGAGGATAGGTATCCTGACGGGCGGTGGAGATGTTCCGGGCTTGAATGCCTGCATCAAGGCCGTCGTCAACCGAGTCGTCCACGAAGGCCACACGGTGCTCGGCATCAGGAACGGGTGGGGCGGGCTGCTCCGCGCGAATCCGGATGATCCCGAACAGGCCGCGCAACACTTCGAGCAACTCGACGAGATCAGGGTCCGGACGGTCGATCGGTCCGGAGGCACCTTCCTGCACACCGCGCGGACCAACCCAGGCAACGTGCAGCCGAAGGACGTGCCGGATTTCCTTTCGGATCAGGCCATCGGTGACGGGCCTTTCGACTTCACCCCGCATGCCCTGCGTGTGCTCGAGAGTCAGAACATCGATGTCCTCATCCCAATCGGTGGTGACGACACCCTGTCCTACGCCCTTCGGATGCACGAGGAAGGCGTGCCGGTGATCGCGATTCCCAAGACCATGGACAACGACGTCCACGGCACGGACTACTGCATCGGATTCTCGACGGCCGTAACACGCGGCGTCGAGTTCATCCACAATCTCCGCACGAGCACCGGCTCACACGAACGCATCGCGGTAGTGGAGCTTTTCGGGCGCTACAGCGGTGAGACTTCGCTGATCACCGCTTATTTGGCCGGCGTCGACCGGTCGGTGATCTCGGAGGTACCGGTCGATATCGATCGGCTGGCCGAACTGCTGGTTTCCGACAAGGCGAAGAATCCCAGTAATTACGCCATGATGACGATCTCTGAGGGGGCTGTCGTCGAAGGCGGCGATCTCCATCTGTCCGGCGAAGCCGACGCGTACGGCCACCGAAAGCTCGGCGGCGTTGGTGCCTACACCAGCGAGCTGCTCAAGGAGCGCACGGGAGAGGGGATCATCTTCCAACAGGTTGCCTACCTCATGCGGTCGGGGAGCCCGGACTCCCTCGACATCATGGTGGCCATCAACTACGCAGTGATGGCCGCCGACCTCGCGATAGACGGCTCATCCGGCCGAATGGTGGCGCTGCGGGGCGGCACGTATACGAACGTTCCGATCAGCGTCACCGAAGACGGCGTGAAGCGAGTCGACGTGGATGAGCTCTACGACTCCGAGGAGTACCGTCCCAAGGTGCGCCACGTGGGCGGCAAGCCGATGTTCCTCTACTGATGGCGGTACTCGGCGTCCTAACCGCTGGAGGCGATTGCCCGGGGCTCAACGCCGTCATCCGCGGCGTGGTGGGTCGAAGCGTCGAGCGAGACGCCGAGGTCGTCGGTGTGCTCAACGGCTGGGAGGGCCTCATGAATGGCCAGGTCCGACCGCTCGATCGGGACGACGTCAGGGGGATCCTCGGCCGGGGTGGCACCATACTCGGGACCTCGCGAGTGGATCCGTACGTGCACGGCGACGGCCTCGCCAGCGTCGAAGGGACGGTGCGCAGGACCGGCATTGACACGCTGATCGTCATCGGTGGAGACGGCACCTTGCGATCTGCACTGCGCCTGCAGGAGGAAGGCCTGCCGGTGGTGGGTGTCCCCAAGACGATCGACAACGACATCGCGGGCACCGACGTGACCTTCGGCTTCGATACGGCCGTCGAGATCGCCACCGAGGCCATCGATCGCATCACGAGTACCGCCGAGTCCCACAACCGGATCATGCTCGTCGAGGTGATGGGGCGAACCAAGGGTTGGATCGCGACCTATGCCGGGATCGCAGGCGGCGCCGACGCCATCCTCATTCCTGAGGTGGACTACGACCTGGAAGCTATTGCCGAGATCATCCGGCACCGTCATCGCCACGGCCACAGCTACTCGGTGGTGGCGGTCGGTGAGGGAGTGAAGCCACCCGACGACGACGAGACCGAGCCGGAGGTCGACGCGTTCGGGTTTGCCCGCCTCGGCGGGGTTGCGTACCGGATCGCGCCGGTACTGGAGCGTTTGACCGGGTTTGAGACCCGTGTGACGGTTCTCGGTCACACCCAACGCGGGGGTAAACCCACCGCGGCAGATCGGGTCTTGGCGACCCGATTCGGGGTGGCGGCCGCCGACCTGGCGATCGACCGTCGGTCCGGGCTGATGGTGGCGGCTCGGGGTACCGAAATCGTGCCGGTGCCGTTGGCTGAGGCATGTGCTGAGATCAGGGGCGTCGACGAGACGCTCTTCGGAGTAGCTCAAACGTTCTTCGGCTGACCCCCGAAGCCCTTGCCTTCCACACGCCGCCCAAAGCGCGAGCGGGGCCGAAGGTCGCCCCCGACAGACTCTCCGCGCCACTCGACGATCTTTGCTCGGCGTCGGCATGCTCCGGTGTGAGGCGCTCCCGCTGAGCGCGGCGCGCCCGCCAGGGACGGTGCTAACCTCGCCCGGCCCGTGAGCCGCTCACTCATCATCTGCGAGAAACCGTCGGTTGCCGCCGACGTCGCGAAAGCCCTGTTCGGGCCCAAGGCCTCCAAGAAGCGTGACTACTACGAGGCCGACGAGGCTCTTGTCGCGCACGCGGTGGGCCACCTCGTGGAACAGGTGGACCCCGAGGTCTACGAGAAGCGTTGGAAGAAGTGGAACTACGACGATCTTCCGATCGTCCCGGACGACTTCGCCTACCAGCCACGCGACGATCGAGCAGGAAAGCAGCTGGCCGCGCTCCACAAGCTGATGATGCGCAAGGACGTGACCGAGCTTGTCAACGCCTGCGATGCGGGACGCGAAGGCGAGCTGATCTTCAAGCTCATCCTGCAGACCGCGCCTGATGAAGCACGCGAGAAGCCCGTGAAGCGCGCGTGGTTCAGCTCGATGACCAAGGCGGCTATCAAGGATGCCTTCGACGAGCTGCGCGATGACGAGCAGATGCAGCCGCTCGAGGCCGCCGCCAGAGCGCGCAGTGAGGCTGACTGGCTGGTCGGCATCAATGCGACGCGCGCCGCCACGACCAAGGCGGGATCGATTCGAAAGGTGTTGTCGCTTGGCCGCGTCCAGACACCGACACTGGCTCTCATCGCGCGACGCGATCTCGAGATCCAGGCCTTCGTGCCCGAGGACTACTGGCAGGTCGATGCGGGCTTCCTCGCTGATTCCAAGGCGGAGTACAGCGGGATGTGGCACAAGGGCAGCAAGGACCGCCTGGGGAGCGCCGAGGAGGCCGAGGCGATCGCCACCGCGGTCGACGGCAAAGACGGCGTGATCGAATCGCTCGACATCAAGCCACAAACCGAGAAGGCGCCTCTCCTCTACGACCTCACGACCCTCCAGCGCGAAGCCAACCAGCGGTTCGGGTTCTCCGCGCAGCGGACCCTCGGCGCCGCCCAAGCGCTGTACGACCAACACAAGCTGCTGACCTATCCGCGAACCAACTCGCGCTATCTGTCCGGTGACATGGTTGCCGGCCTGAAGCCGCGCGCGCAGCAGGTCGGCGCAGCAGACCCTACGTACGCAGACGGTGCGCGATACGTGCTGGGGCTCGACAAGTTGCCGCTCACCCGCGTCGTCAACGACGCGAAGGTCGGCGACCACCACGCCATCATTCCAACCGACGGCGACCAGGATCTCGGGGGCCTCTCCCGCGACGAGCAACGTGTCTACGACATGGTGGCCCGGCGCTATCTGGCGGTGTTCCACCCCGACGCCAAGTTCGAGCGCACCGTCGTCGAGACGCTCGTCGAGAAGCACCTCTTCCGCAGCCGGGGCAAGGTGATGACCTTCGCGGGGTGGCGTGCCGTCTACGGCGAAAGCAGCGCCGCGACCGACGAGGACGAGCAGAACCTGCCGCCCCTCAAAGAAGGCCAGACGGTGAAGTGCACGACGATCGAGGTGCTGGCCAAGCAGACCAAGCCACCTCGGCGCTTCTCAGAGAGCAGCCTTCTTCGCGCAATGGAGACCGCCGGAAAGCTGGTCGAAGACGACGAGGCCGCTGAGGCGATGAAGGATGCTGGACTCGGCACTCCCGCCACGCGCGCGGCCACGATCGAACGACTCATCGACGCCGGATACATCGAGCGCGAGAAGCGCAGCCTGAGAGCCACCGAAAAGGGCATCGGTCTCGTGACCATGCTTGGCGATCACTTGCTCACGAGTCCGGAGTTGACCGGACGCTGGGAGCAGCGCCTGAACCAGATCGAGCGCGGCGAAGAACGCCACGAGAACTTCCGCGGCGATGTGACGAAGTTCGCACGTGAGGTCGTCAGCTGGTTCGCCGACAAGGAGCGCGACGATCTTCGCGTTGAGCGCCGCCCGTTGGCTCCGTGCCCGAATGACACGTGCGAAGGCGAGATCGTCGAATACCCCAAGAGTTACGGCTGCGACAGCTACAAGGGCAAAGACGACCCTGGTTGCGGCTACACCCTCTGGAAGCAGCAGGGCGGCAAGACCATCACTCTCGAAGAGGCGATGGAGCACATCGCCGCCGGTCGCTCCAGCAAGGACCTCGAGGCCGACCGTGTGGTGCTCGGTCCATGCCCCACCGAAGGATGCGAGGGCGACATCATCGAGCGTGGTCGCAGCTACGGATGCACGACCTGGAAGAGCCGTAACGAGCCCGGTTGCGGTTATGTGATCTGGAAACGCGTGCGCGGCCAGAAGGGCGAGGTCGACATCGAGGCCGCGACCAAGATGGTGGCGGAAGGGAAGACGAACGCGGCTCCGCCCGCCTCGAAGGAGCCCATCGGCAAGTGCCCGACCGAAGGGTGCGGTGGCGAGATCGTCGAGAACCGGCGCGCCTTTGGTTGCACGAGCTGGAAGAGCCGGAAGAACCCAGGCTGCGGCTTCGTCATTTGGAAGCGCGAGCGTGGCCAGTCAGAAGAGCTCACCCGCGAACAGGCCGCCGCGAAGCTCGAAGAGGCACACGCCGAGCAGAAGCCCTCCTCAGGCGACGGGGAGAAAGTCCCCGAGCAGGCCGCCTCGGGCGGTTGACGCCCGCAGAGCTCGCCGACCACCTCGCCAGTCGGGGTACCTATTCCTACTCGCGTGCCTCAGGTCCTGGTGGGCAGCGCAGAGATCATGTCGAGACCCGCGTTGAGCTGACCGTCTCCGCGAGCGCGACGGAGGGCCTCCCTCGAGGATTGGCCGAGCGCGTCCTTGATGTCCTCGACATCCGAGACACCCCGCGCCAGATCATCTCCGGCAGAGACCGGAGTCGGGAAAGAAACCGTGTCGCCGTGCTGCGCGAGCTTGCACAGAGAGTGGCCCCTGCACTGCGGCCACCCCCACCGCCTCGACGCCCGACGCGCCCCACTCGGGCGTCAAAGACGCGGCGCATTGAATCCAAACAGCGGCGCGGAACCACGAAGCGCCTACGGCAGCGACCCGGTCGGGACGACTAGCTACGACGCACAGCCTGCGACTTTCGCCGACCGGCACCATTCCCCATCCCAGCGTTGCCAGGGCGCCTCGAACACCGCCGGTGGACGGGTCGAGGTCGTCCAGGTCGCGAGCGAGCCGAGCGAGATCACCAGCGCGGTCTCCGAGAAGCTCACGTCCGACCTGAGCGTCGATGGCATCCTGGTCGCTCAGGCGCGTCTCGCGATTCCCGCGGTCGAGGGCGTGAGGGCCGCCAATAGCGAAGCGCTCGTGGGAACCTTCGACATCACCACCGAGATCATCGACGCGATCGAGAGTGACGAGATCCTCTTCGCCGTCGATCAGCAGCAATACCTGCAGGGCTACCTGCAGGTATTGCTGCTGAAGCTCTTCAAGGAGAACGCGAACACCATCGGCGGCGGCCTGCCGGTACTTACCGGCCCGGGCTTCGTGACGAAGGAGAACGCGGCGGCCGTGAAGGAGCTTGCTGCCCAGGGCCTCAAGAACCGCCGCGCGTCGTCATCGTCGGAGGTGGCTTCCTCGCGACAACCGACGGCACCACGCCAGAGCCCTTCCGTTACCGCACCCTCGGGATGTTCGTGGATCTTGGCCGAAATAAGGCGGTCGCGAGCATGATGGGCCTGCATTTCGAGGGTTTGCCGGCCTGGCTGGTCACGCGGACGTATCACTCTCGCGCATCCCCGGCTTCCGCCGAAAAGCTCGCGTCGCCGCGGATTGGACGGTCGGCTTGCTCTTCAAACGCAATACGTCCGAACTTGGATCACTGGGACACCCAAAGAGACTCGACGAGTAGGGATCAGTCCGCCAAGGCGGACAACTCGGCCAGGCGCTCTTCCATGAACCGCCGCTCGGGCCCAGACCCGCCCAGCTCCAGCGCCCGCCGATACGCGTGCCGGGCCTCCTCATCCCGCCCGAGACGCCGGAGGACATCCGCCCGGGCTGCATGCAGGTAGCGATAGTCCTCCAGGTCACCGCGCCGTTGGAGCTCGTCGAGCAATTCCAAAGCCTCCGCAGGCCCCTGCGCCATGGCGATGGCGACGGCGCGGTTGAGCTCGACGACTGGGCTCGGCGAGACCACTGCAAGCGCGTCGTACAAACGGACGATTTCTCCCCAGTCGGTCGCATCGCTGGACGGGGCGGTGGCATGGAAGGCCGCGATCGTGGCCTGGAGCAAATACGGCCCGACGGGCCCTCCCCAGGTTCGCCGTAGCAGCGCGAGTCCGCGCTCGATCAGCTGACGATCCCAGCGCGACCGGTCCTGGTCTTCCAGCAACACGAGATGGCCGTCAGCGTCGAGGCGCGTGTCCCGCCGTGCGTCGGTGAAGGCGATCAGCGCACCGAGCCCCAGCACTTCAGGATCCGTGGGGAGCAGGCGGCTGAGGAGATCGGCGAGCCAGCGCGCCTCGTCGCAGAGGTCACCGCGAATGAGCTCCGCCGCATCGCTCGCCGTATGCCCCTCGGTGAAGATCAGATAGACGATCCGAAGAACGGCATCGAGTCGTTCCGTGCGCTGCTCGCCCTCAGGAATCGAGAACGGGATGCCCGCCGTGCGGATCTTGTTCTTGGCTCGGACCAGGCGCTTGGCCATCGTCGGCTCGGCCACCAGGAAGGCTCGCGCGATCTGGGTCGTTGAGAGACCGCAAACCTCGCGAAGGGTCAGTGCGATCTGCGCCTCGTGGTCGAGCGCCGGATGGCAGCACCCGAAGATGAGCGCGAGCTGGTCGTCGACGAGATCGTGCTGCTCCGGCGGCGGCACGGCGATCGCGGCCCGCAACAGCGGTAGCCGCTCCTCGTGGCGTCGCTCTCGACGAATCCAGTCGATGGCTTTGCGGCGCGCGGTCGTCAGTAACCAGGCCCCGGGTGCGTCAGGCAACTCGTCGGCACTCCAATGCTCGGTGGCCGAAAGGAAGGCCTCCTGGGCCATGTCCTCGGCCAGCGAGATGTCGCCGAGCTCGCGAACGAGGGTCGCCACCAGGGGCGTCCACTCGCTCGCGAAGACCGACGCGACCGGAACCTGGGTCACTAGGCGTCCGGCAGCTCGGGCGGAAGCTCCATGATCGGCCGGATCTCGACGGAGCCGTACGGCGCCGACGGGATCTTGGCCGCCCACTCCACCGCGGCGTCGAGGTTCTCAACATCGATGGCGTAGTAACCACCGAGCAGCTCCTTGGTCTCGGCATACGGCCCATCGGTGCTGATGGTCTTGCCGTCGCGGACCCGCACGGTGGTTGCGCTGTCGGCACCGTGGAGCGCCTCGCCTCCGAGCATCGCCCCCGCATCGACCAACTCCTGCGTGAGGGCATACCACTCCTTCATCTCCGCCATCGCCTCGGGGGAGTTCGGCTCGGGGCCGGCGTCAGGCGTGCTGTAGAGCAGTAGCAAGTAGCGCATGTCTGTACCTCGCATGTCGTGTGATGAACCCGATGAGGGCCCCTCCCTCATCACCTGGTAGACGAACGACGTCGACCGTTCTGGACAGCCTCGCACGAAGGCGGTGATTCCACTGTCAGAACGCGAGCACGCCAGGGTAGGCTCCACCCAGCTGTGCGGTTGAGACAAGGGGGTCTGAAAATGGATGCATTGCAGGCGATCATCAAGCGGCGCAGCGTGCGCCGCTACACGGATGAGCCGGTTAGCGACGAGACTATTCAGGAGCTCTGCCGAATCGCCCTGCTGGCGCCGACCGACTCCATGTCGCAGGCATGGAGCCTGATCGCGGTCACGGATGCAGGAACCCGCGAGGCCTTGAGCGAGCTGGTCATCGACGGCGGCGCGAAGTACTTCGCGCAAATGCGTCCGCCGAAAGAGGGCACCAGCGCCGCAGAGCATTCCGCCTGGGCTCGCGAGTACGCCGAAGGCGCGATCGGCTCGATGCGCAAGGCGCCTGCGTGGATCGCCGGGCTCCTCGTGCCCCGCAACTTGATGCCCAACGCCAAGGACGTCGAGCGCGACGCCAACATGACGTCGGTCGGGTTCATGTTCGAGAACCTCATGGTCGCCGCTCGCGCCATGGGTCTTGGCACCGTACCGATGGTCTTCCACCGCTTTCACGAGCAACGCTTCAAGGATCTGTTGGACATCCCGGACGAGGTCGAGGTGCCTTTGCTGTCACCGCTCGGCGTCCCCGAGGAGTTCCCGACCTCTTTGCCGCCGGCGCTCCAGAAGATTCGACGCCCTTGGAAGACGCTCGTCCACACCGACGGATGGGGCAACCCACTCCAGTCCGCCGATTAGCTCAAGAGAACCGAGGAGAACACCTTGTCGTCAATGGATGCCCTTGAGGCCATTCGGAAGCGTCGCAGTGTCCGCAGCTACACCGAGCAACCGGTCAGTGACGAGGACCTGGACGAGATCCTCCGCCTCGCCTTGCTGGCTCCGACCGGGGGCATGGCCCAGGCGTGGAGCCTCATCGTGGTGCGCGATGAAGACAAGCGGAGAGCCTTCGGTGACCTGATCGTGAAGGGCGGCGGCGAGTACTTCCGGACCACCCGCCCCGCACCAAAGGACGCGACGCCGGAAGAACACGCGGAGCAGGCGATCGGCTATGCGAAGAAGGTGCTCGGCAGCTACGACGAGGTGCCGGTGTGGATCGCGGCATTGATCGTGCCGCGCCAGGCCTTCCCCGAAGACCAGGCGTCGTTCGAGCGTGACGCTGACATGGTCTCGATCGCGTTCGCGATGGAGAACCTGATGGTCGCAGCTCGGGCAAAGGGTCTTGCCACGGTTCCGACGATCTTCCACTACTACGTGGATAAGGAGCTTCGAGAGTTGCTCGACGTGCCGAACGAGGTCGAGATCCCTCTTGTGAGCCCGCTCGGCTATCCCACGGAGTGGCCCGAAGGGCTGCCGCCACGGCTCAAAGAGATCCGCCGTCCGTGGCGGACCTTGGTTCACGACGACGCCTGGGGCAACCCCCGGGCTTAGCGCGTCCAGCGCGTGCAATAAATCTCGCTATGTGGTGACCGGCGCTTGATCTTCACGCCCTTTAGTACGAACATACGTTCGTATGGTGATCGCTGTCGTCATTCCCCGCTTCCCGCTACTCGTAGCACTGCTCGCAGCCAAGATCCCGCGCGACCGCCCGGTCGCGCTCGGCCCTCAACCCGGTGATCCGCAGGTCGTCGGCCTTTGCACCGGCGCCGCGCAGAAACACGGCGTCATCCCGGGAATTCGCGTCGGCGAAGCCCTCTCTCGCTGCCCGGAGCTCGAGCTCGTGTCCCCCGATCTTGAGGGGGTCGCGAAGGCGAGTGAGAAGTTGCTCGAACGTCTTGAGGCCATGGGCGCGGCAGTCGAAGCCGTAGAAGTTGGGGTGGCCTGCTTCGAGTCTCGAGGGCTGGAGCGGTTGCACGGCGGCCTCGACCGGCTCCTGCGTCGGCTTCCTTCGGCACTTCCCGTCGGCGCGGGTGGCCGTATCGGTGTAGCCCCGTCTCGCTTCCCCGCTTTGCAGGCCGGTCGTGAAGCCACCACACGCGCACCGTTGGTCCTTCAAAAGCGAGAGGTCGGCCATTTCCTCTCCCCTCTCCCCGTCGGCCGTCTCGCCTCAGCCCTGGGTCGAGATGGAGACAGCGACGCCGAGAGCACTCCCGACGACCCGCTCGACGCGAAGACCGTGGCGATGCTGGAGAGCCTCGGTATCCGCACTCTCGGCCAGGTAGCCATGCTGCCCCGGCAAGCGGTACTCGACCGTTTGGGCCTGGCCGGGGTTCGCGCATGGCGCCTTGCGCGTGGCGAAGACGACCGCCGCCTCAGACCTCGGACTCCACCGGACCCGATCGAATCGTCGGTCAGTTTTCCCGAGCCTGTCGGCGCCCTGCCCGCGCTTCAGTCGGCCGCGAAGATGCTGATCTACCAAATCACCGCCATCGCCAACGCACGTGGCCGCGCCATCCGCCGCGTCGGCTTCCGCGCACAGTTGGCCGACAACGCTTCGTGGTCGCGCAGTCTGACCCTCCGCGAGCCCAGTACAGACCCCGAACGCATCGCCTCGGCAGCGTTACCGAACCTGGAGACCATCGCCGCGCCCGTACTCGAGCTGACCGTCCGCGCCGACGCCAGCACCGTCGCCTCAGGTCGCCAGATTTCCATCAACGACACCGACCCCGGAGAGCGTCGTCGCCGAACCGGCGAAGCCCTCCGCCACGTTCAGGCCGCCTATGGCGATGAGGCGCTCCTTAGAGCGATCGAGGTCGAACCCCACACCCGCCTACCGGAGCGCCGATGGGTACTCGCACCCTTCGATATCTAGCCGAGCCTCAGCCCATCGACGTCGAGACCGACGGCCATGACACCCCTGTCGCCGTCATGATCAGCGGACGGCGCCACCCCGTTGACTGCATCCGCGAGGAATGGCTGATCCAGGACCAGTGGTGGACCGACGTGCCGGTAGCGCAGCGCTGCATCGATCTGGTTCTGGAGGGAGGTCGACAACTCGAGATACGGCGACAACGCCACGAGTGGACGACCTCGAAGAAAATCTCCGGCAGGTGACCCGGCGCCGGGGGTGCTCCGGGTCACATCCCACCGATGTGCCTACTTGCAGTACACGAGGTAACGGGCAGGGTGGTCGTGCTGAAGCCGCGGTCCGACGTTTGGCAGACCGAGGAACGGGGGCTCCCGATCGGTATCGAAATGCCACGTGCCGAAAGCGGCCATCGAGAGACCGGACTCGAGCACGTCCACGATCTCGTGGAGCGTCGGCCTCTTACCAGGGTCCTGAGTCGGGATGACGAACGGGATGATCGTGATCAGGTTGCTGCCAGGGGCATTGAACGTGCCTTCGACGAGGTGATCCGGTCCGTTCGAGACGGTTGACAGATCGATCGTCTCGAAACAGGCGCGGGACTTCCGATGGGCGAGTACCTCGGCACCCCGCAGGCTTCCGCCCGGCCCGTTGGCGGGGTTGATCCAGATCACGCCGAGCATGAAGCGAACTCGTTGTGCGCGACTACCTTGCCGGGGAGAGCCGATTCGGCCTACGACAGCGTGCTCATGATCGCCTCCGCTTCAGCGACGATATGCTCGACCACCGCGGCAGCCGACCCCGATGCGGCGAGTCCCGCGGCCTGACCGGCCCACAGCGCGATGAGCTCGTCGTCTCCTCGCTTCATGCCTTCAGATCTCAGAGGACCGGTCGCGCCCTGCTGTCGTGGATAACCCAGGTTCGACGGTTCCGCGTCATCCATCGCCTCAATGAGAGCATTCTTGATCCCCCGTGCCGGACGCCCGGAGATCGACGTGGTGATGACGGTGTCGGTGTCATGTGCATCAGCAACGCGCCGCTTGTAGGAGCTCGGAATACCGGCCTCATCCGCGGTGAGGAAGCGCGTGCCGAGCTGTACTCCTTGAGCGCCGAGCGCGAGCGCGGCAACCAGACCACGCCCATCCATAATGCCCCCGGCGGCGATCACGGGGACGTCCACGGCGTCGACGACCTGGGGCACGAGCGCTATCGTTCCGACCAGCGGAACCGAGCCGTCATCAGCCACGGCGAAGTTCGAACGGTGGCCGCCGGCCTCTGCGCCCTGGGCGACGAGCACATCGGCTCCCGACTCGACAGCCTCGCTGGCGTCATCGACCGTCGCGACCATCGCGATCACCGGTGCACTGTGCCGGCGGGCAACATCCACCACAGGCGCCGGACTTCCGAGCCCGGTCGCGACGACTGTGGCTCCTGCCTGGAGCCCCGCCGCAATGAGTTCGGGCCCTGTCGGACTGGGTGAAGACGCGCTCGGCGACGCCACGCCGAGCCGATCACGCAACTGTCCGACAGCTCGGTAAACCACATCCGCCTCTCCTCGGGGAGGGGTCGGGCCGGCGAGCAGGACGTTCACCCCAATCGGACGATCGGTCAGCTCACGGGCCTCGCGGACCGCCGCAGAAAGCCCTTCCAGACTCATTCCCGCGGCGCCAAAGGTGCCGAGCCCGCCCGCCTCGCTGACCGCAGCGACGAGGCTTGGCGTCGTCATACCCCCCGCCATGCCGGCGAGAACGATCGGCAGATTGATGCCGAGCAGGTCACAAAGAGCGGTCCGTCGGATAGACCGAACCGTACCCCGAGCCATTGAGTAAAGCCTTCTCGGCGCCGATGAAAGCGTGATGGGCGCAGAGGAATCATCCACCCGGATGGGCGGACCAAAACCTTCGCCTGCCGAAAGCGCGCTGCTCGCCTTCACCGTCGATCTGGGTAGCTGTCGTACCGAGCCGGAGGTTTACGCCCTGACGGCGGAGAGCCTTGCGCCACTGGTCGACGCCGATCGCATGTCGGTCGGGCTACTTGATGCCGGCGCCCTCAGCCTGACCTTGATGCCGCTCGGTGGCCGCCGAAGCTCAGGCTCGCCAGGGCGCATCCAGTTGGAGAACACGAGCGCAGACGCTGCCGTTCACAACGGCCAGCAGTTCATCGCCGACACGACCAAGTCACTCACCACCGACGGGCGACAGCTCCACGAGGAAGGGTTCTCCTCCTCGGTCATTTCGCCGATGACCACATCCGGACCGACGGTCGGGACACTCCACGCGGATTCTCGAACGAAGGACCGTTTCAGCCGAGAAGATCGGCACCTGCTCGCGTACGCCGCCCGTTCAATTGGCAGCGCGGTCGAGCGCGTTCGCAGCTTCAAGCGTGCGGCGGCCCAGCGCGAGCGCCAAAGAGCACGGACCGCCCGGCTCGGCGAGCTGCGCCGTGTCGAGGCCGAGCTCTCACTCGCACTCAGCCGGGACGAGGTCTTCGAAGTGATCGCGCGAACGATCGGGCGCATCATCCCGGCGAACTACGTCAGCTATCTCGAGCTCGGCGGCGACGGCGGGGAGGCTCGCATTCGGGGCATTCTCGGGGCGGACTCGCTTCGGCGTGAAGGCATGCGAGTGGCCCTACGCCCCGGCTCCGTCTTGACCGAGGTCGTCGCTCGCGGCGCGCAGTACATTCCCGACACCCACATCGGAGACACTCCCGAGTACCGCGCGCTTTCCAGCGGCGGGGTGGGTTCCGTACTCAACCTCGCGATCACCCGGAACGAGGAAACGATCGGGGCGCTCAACGTAGGCGTGCCGCGCGTTGATGGGATCGACGAGGAAGATCAGGCGTTGCTCGATGCGCTCGCCAGTTTCATCGGCTTGACCTTTGAACGGATCGACGCCCAGGAGGGAGCCGCCGAGAGCATTCGTTCCAGTGAGGCACTTCTGCGATCGCTGGTTGACGACTGTCCCGTGCTACTGGTGGTACTCGATGTAAAGAGCCGAATCACTCGGGTCTCGGAGTTCGGTGCTCGCGGACTCGGATACCGAGTAGAAGACATGGTCGGACGGCCATATGCCGAGTTCCACCCCGCCAAAGAATGGAAGCTGGTCGGCGACCGCCTCACCAGTCTGATGGCCGGCGCTCAGGGGGAGCTCGGCGAGGTCGTGCAGTGGGAAGTCAGCATGACCGCCGCAAGTGGTGATACCCGCTGGACGCGGCAATACGGCCGCTTCCTCAAGGGACCCGACGGGAAGCCGATGATCCTCCTCACCTGCGAGGACGTCAGCGAGGTGCGGGAGCTGCATGATCGCTTGGAAGAGCAGGCCCAACGAGACTCCCTGACCGGAGCCTTCAACCGCATGGTCCTCGACACGCGCCTCGAGGAGCTCGCGGCTTCTGCCGACTCGCACGGCTCGCTGATGCTGCTCGACGTCGACCACTTCAAACTCATCAACGATCGTCTCGGGCACGCCGCCGGAGACGAGGTCTTGAAACGGCTCACCGGAGCCATCGACCGCGCAAAGGACCCTGCCGATCTGATCGCGCGAGTTGGTGGCGATGAGTTCGTCGTGCTGATGCCCGACCGAAGCCTGGCGTCTGCCGTGAAGCTGGCACACGACCTCGTGGCCGACGTGAGCGCCATGACGATGGCCTCCGGCGGGGGAATGATCGACGCATCGATCAGCGTGGGTATCGCCAGCTACGACGGCCCTGTCAATCCCGAGGATCTGCTGGCCCAGGCCGACGCGGCCGCCTACGCGGCTAAGTCCCTGGGCGGCAGCCGTGTAGAGACCGCTTCAGAGACCAGCGAGACCCAGCGCCGGCGCCGGAGTGCCTCGGATTGGCTTGACCGGATGCGCCACGCGCTCGAGTTCGGCGGCTTCATGCTCTACGCCCAGCCCATCCACCCCCTCACCTCGCGCGCAGGGCTGGCCTTCGAGGTCCTCCTGCGCCTCAAGGGAGACCGAGGCGAAGCGATCTCACCCGGCAGCTTCATCCCCTTCGCCGAGGCATACAACTTGGTAGCGGAGATCGACCGCTGGGTCATCTCCCACACCCTTGGCGCGCTCGCGAACGTCAACGTGAACGCCCGCTGTTTCGTGAATGTCTCGGGGGCCTCACTGGATGACACGCGCTTCTCCGACGACATCGCGAAGATGGTTCGCGAATCACCGGTGCCGGGCAGCGCCTTGGCATTCGAGGTGACGGAGACCGCAACCGTGCGATACGCCGATCGCGCCCGCGCCTTCATCGAGGGCCTGCGCGCGCTGGACTGCTGGGTCGCCCTCGATGATTTCGGAAGTGGCTTCTCCTCGCTCGGCCAGCTTGGAGACCTCCCTGCGGACGTCCTGAAGGTCGACGGAGTTCTCGTACGCGACATCGCTACTGATCCGCGAAGTCTGGCGATGCTCCGGGCGGTGGTAGGTATGGCCCAGGCGCTCGGCATGCGCACGATCGCCGAGCATGTCGAAACGAAAGAAACGATGACCGCGCTGCTCAACATCGGCGCGGACTGGGCCCAGGGCTTCCATCTCGGGCCACCTCGGCCGCTACATCAGATGCTGCGCGAGCTCAGTCAGCTCGAGCCGGTCGCGGCGATCAGCGCGGCGAGCGTTTCGACACCGGCCGCGCGCAGACGACTCATGGGTCTTCCCGCGAAGGCCGGGCCGAGTACGTACTAGCCCTCGATCTGGCCGGCGCTGCCGCCGGAGAT
This sequence comes from uncultured Thermoleophilia bacterium, assembly GCA_947258365.1. GTDB lineage: Bacteria > Actinomycetota > Thermoleophilia > Miltoncostaeales > Miltoncostaeaceae > CAMYIK01. The sequence continues at coordinate 22,228 of CAMYIK010000015.1, forward strand.
CCCGAGTTCGGCTCGCAGCTCAGATAGGCGCTCATGCGCTTTCGTTGCCGTCAGGGACTCCTGCAGCTCGTGCTCCAACGCCTTCCGGCTCCGTGTCGATCGCTGCGCTCATCGACTCGAGCGCCTCGTTAACGGTCTCCTGCATCTTCGCCTGCTCCAGGCGCCCCAGCAGCTCGATCCGCTTGGCCGCAAGTTCCTGGAGCCGGGCCGCGTTCTGCTGCACCGCGGACTTGGCATCGTCTGCCTGCGTGTCGGCGATGACGAACTGCTCCTCGAGACTGGCGAGGTTGCTCTCGGCAGCCTGCAGCTTCAGGGCCAGCCCTTCGGCAATCTGCTCCCACTTCGCCGCGGTCTCGGCATCACCGCCCTTGGTGGCCTCGTCGGAGCGGATGAGGGCCTGCTTGGTCGTTTCCCGGGCCTCGCCGACCGCCTCGGCGGCGTCCTCGAGTCGAGCGTCCAACTTGGTGCGGTGAGCGATCACCTTCGCGGCCTGGTTACGAAGAACCCGGTCACGGCTCTTCGCCTCGTCGATGGCTGACTGGATCTCCACCTCGGGATCCATTGCCGCCTCGATCTTGCCTCCGAACCATGTCTTCACGTACCGAACGATGCGTCCGAACATCTGAGTCCCTAGGCGCCCTACGATGAGTCGCAGATGCGCACTCGCTCAGTAGCCGCACTGGTTCTGCTCCTGCTGGTCCCCGCAGTCGCCATGGGCCATGGGGGAGAAATCCACCCGGAAGAGCTTGCCGATCATTGGTGGGATGCCTGGACCTTCTCGCCACTGCAGCTAACGCCCTTTTTCGTCGTCGGTCTGCTCTACGGGCTTCGGGCGTACCGACTTGGACGGCGGCTGTCGCCATGGCGAATCGTCAGCTTCTACTCCGGCCTGATGCTCGCGATCTTCTCGATCGTCTCTCCGATCGACCGCATCGCCGAGGAAGGCCTCTTCGCGGTCCACATGCTCCAGCACGCACTCTTGGCGGGAGTGGCGCCGCTACTCGCGGTGCTCGGCATCACCGGTCCGGTGCTGCAGCCGCTACTGAAGGTGAGGTGGATTCGCGAGCTACGGGTACTGGCTCATCCCGCGGTCGCGCTGCCGCTATGGGTTGTGGTGTTCGTCTTCTGGCACTTTCCCGCCATCTACGACTTCGGCGTCGAGAACGACATCGCCCATGGGTTCGAGCATGCGACGTTTTTTGCCACCACCGCCTTGGTGTGGGGCGCCGTAGTCGAGCCGCTCCCGGCTCCACGGTGGTTCGGCACCGGCGCCAAGATCGGCTTCTTGGTGATCTTCTGGTTCATCGGCTTGTTGGCGGTGAACGTCTTCTGGTTCTCGGGCACGGTCTTCTATTCACGGTACGAGCAGACCGCGCCGGCATGGGGCGTCTCGGCG
>CAMYIK010000016.1 GCA_947258365.1 uncultured Thermoleophilia bacterium
GGGCACGATGAAGATGAAAGGCAAGCTCGCACTCGCGATCCTGGGGGTCGCCGTCGCGGCGCCGCTCGCGAGCGCGGCAGTGATCACCGGGACCAATGGTTCTGACAGCCTCGTTGGAACCGACCGCGCGGACTACATCAACGCGAAGGCCGGCAACGACCGTGTCTCGGCCAAGGCCGGCAACGACCTCGTCTTCGGTCGCCAAGGCTCCGACAACCTCGCCGGCAACGCCGGCAACGACCGTGTCTTCGGCGGTCGCGGAAACGACGTCATCGACGGTGGCTCCGGCAGAGACTGGCTCTGGGGGCACCGTGGTGCGGACGCCATCGCCGGTGGTAGCGGGCGCGACCTCATCTACGGTGGTCTTCATCGCGACCGGCTCGCGGGAGGCGACGGAAACGATCGCATCAACGGCAACCGCGGTAGTGACTCCATCGGCGGCGGTAGTGGTGATGATCGCCTGATCGGCGGACGTGGCCACGACATCATCAACGGCGACGCCGGCAACGACCGGCTTCACGGTCACGCCCACAACGACACCATGGACGGTGGCGCCGGCGACGACCGTGCGTACGGTGGCCACGGTGCCGACACCATCAACGGTGGAGACGGGCAGGATGGCCTCCATGGCGGTCGCGGTCCGGACACCATCAACGGTGGCAGCGGGTGGGACAACGTCTGGGGCGGCCACGGCAACGACGTCATCACCGGCGAGAACTCCGGAGACGTCCTGCGTGGCAATCACGGCAACGACTCGATCGATGCCGGTCCCGGCAACGACACCGTCTGGGTCGGCTACGGGCAGGACCGTGCCCAAGGTGGCGACGGCAACGACGTCATGAACGCCCGCGCCGCCGATCGCCAGGTCGACACCATCGACTGTGGCCCTGGCCGGGACGTCGCCTTCGTGCAGCCTGAGGACGTCAAGACCACCACCAACTGCGAGACCGTGCACGTCTATGACGGCACCAAGCAGGGCGGTCGGGCGATCAAGGGGACTGTCGGTGACGACACCTTGATCGGCACCGACAAGGACGACGTCATTCGCGCTCGCAAGGGCAACGACACGATCGACGGTGGCCACGGCAATGACGTCATCTGGGTCGCGTGGGGTGCCGACTCGGCCAGCGGCGGAGAAGGCAACGACGTGATCAACGCCCGCGCCAATGACGCGATGGTCGACACCATCGACTGCGGTCCGGGCGACGACGTCGCCTTCGTCCGCGCCCAGGACCAGCCCACCACGACCAACTGTGAAGTGGTGCACGTGGTGGGCGGCGAAGCCGAGAAGGTCACCACATCCTAGGCATCGCCACACCGGTCTCGCGCCGGCCCTCGCGAGTCACGACCCCGCTGTTCTCTCTCGACCAGCGGGGTCGTGTGCATTCGGGGCAGCGTGCGGCAGGTCTAGATTGAGCGGCCGTGGAAGCGGCGCCGAGAATTCTCTCCCTCCTGCCGAGTGCGACGGAGATCGTCGGCGCACTTGGGCTTGCCGATTGCCTGGTTGGCGTGACCCACGAATGTGATCTCTGTCCAGATGAGGCGGGGATGGCCGCGTTGCTCGCGCGCGGCATCTCGCGCGTGACCAACTCATCAATCGATACCGCGGAAATGACCCAGGGCGAGATCGATACCGTGGTCAACGCATCCGTAGCCGAGAGCGGCTCTCTCTACGGTTTTGACGCCGACGTCATTGATCGCGCCCGGCCGGACGTCGTCCTTTCTCAGACGCTTTGCTCCGTATGCGCACCCTCAGCGGATGAGGTTCTCTCGGCTCTCGCAGACTCCGTGGCCGACGTCGAAGGTGTGCTCGATCTTGCGCCGGCCACACTCGAGGGGGTTGCCGAGAGCTTCTTGGCGGTCGCCGACGTCTGTGGTGTTCCTGAGCGTGGAGCCGAACTCAGAGGACAGTTCCTCCAGCGCATCGCGGACATCGAGCGAATCGTCGCGCCAAAACCTCGACCCAGGACGTTGCTCCTCGAGTGGCTTGACCCGCCATTTGATGCTGGTCATTGGGTGCCGGACCAGATTCGCGCCGCCGGCGGCCTGCCCGTGACCAACGTCTTGGGAGGGCGGTCAGCGCGCCTCTCGTGGGATGACGTCGCGCGTCTGGATCCCGATGTGATCGTCATCGCGTGCTGTGGCTTCGGCCTGGGTCGGAATCTCGCCGACGCCGAACAGCTTTTGGATTCGGAGAACTCGGAGCCGGCCGCAGAAGCGTTCCGAAGGCTGAGAGCGGTGCACGACGGCCGGGTCTTCGCTGCCGACGGTAACCGGCTCTTCGCCAGGCCGTCGCCATCGCTCGCAGCCGGCGCATGGGTGCTCGCACGGTGCATCTACGACCGTGACCCGGACCTCGTGCGAGCGCTGGAGTCATCGGAGGCGGCAGTAGCGCTCGACACGAGTTGGGCGCGCCTTCGGTCGCCGACGACGGAGGAGACTCCCGCATGGCTGCTCGCCCACGAGGCCGCCATTCAGTCGGGTAGCGAGGCCTACATCGATCCCGACAGTGGGTTTCGGGTCTTCACCCGAATCGCCCATGAGCGGCGGGGTTACTGCTGCGGTTCCGCGTGTCGGCACTGTCCGTACGATCACGAACAAGTGGTGTGATAGAGGCCTACCCGGTTCTTCGCCCTGCCGACCCCTGAGGTCGGCAGGGCATGGACCTGACGTCTAGAGCGCTTCAACCACCTGCGCGGTCTCAAGCACGCCGCTTGAGATAAACCCGAAGTTGACGAGGTCGGACTCGTAGCCGTCGCCGAGTTCGGGGTGCTGAGCCGCCGCGGTTGCGTCCTTGACCACGACGTCCTCGAAGCCATCCTCGATCAGCTCGCGCATGTGCGCCTCGACGCAGAGGTTCGCGGACATGCCGGCCAGGATCACTTTGCTGATGCCGCGCTTGCGCAGCTGCAGCGCCAGGTCGTTGCTCTCCGGGCCGTAGACCTTGTGAGGACTCACCACGATCGCGTCGCCGTCGTCGATGTAGGCCTTGTACTGCTCCAGCCAATCCGCTCCCGACTCGTTGAAGCCATCGAGGGTCAGCGAGCCGCTGCGATCGAACATGTTGATGTCATGCATCATCGACTCGACCGTGCCGCCGGGTGCTCAATGGGCCCGGCGACAGTCACACCCTCGAGAGCCTCGCGGGTCGCGCCTTCGTGAGTCGATCCACCTTTGCCAGCGAGTTCGCTCACGCGTTTGGCATTGCGCCGATGGCCTTCGTGAGAGAGGTCCGGCTGAGGAACGCGGCGGCCCTGCTTCGCTCCGGTGATCTGTCGGTCGCCGCCGTCGCCGCGACGGTCGGCTTCTTGAGCCGGAGCCATTTCAGCCGCCTGTTCCGCGACCACTTCGGTATCACTCCGAGCGGCTTCCGGCGCCGCCCAGACGAGTCGCGTTAGGCGTTTCCGCTCGTGCAGGCGGAACGCAGGCCGCCCCCGCATCCGGGCCGGGACACGAGGGCGATGAAGGCCTGCGTTATGCGATCTGCTCGTACGCCGGAAGCGTCAGGAACTCCGTGAAGTCGTCCTTGACGGTAATCTCCCGGAAGAGCTTCGCGGCCTGGTTGAACTTCTTGGTCGCGTAATCGTCCGCTGGCTCAATGATCTTCGCCAACTCCTCATCGAGGACCTGGTCGAACATCTCCTCGGTCACCTTGCGGCCGTCGTCCAGTACGCCGTTGGGCGAGCGGATCCACTGCCAAACCTGGCTGCGAGAGATCTCAGCGGTAGCCGCGTCCTCCATCAGGTTGTTGATCGGCACGGCACCCATGCCGGCTAGCCAGTAGCCGAGGTATTGGACGCCGACGCTGACGTTCATCCGCAGGCCGTCCTCGGTGATGGGCGAGGTGGGGCCGAAGTCGAGTAGATCGGCCTGGGTCACCTCGACGTCGTCCAGCTGCTTCTCGAGCTGGTTCGGCTTGTCGCCGAGCACCGCTTCGAACGCGGTAAGCGCGACCGGCACGAGGCCCGGGTGGGCCACCCAGGTGCCGTCGTGGCCGAGGTTTGCCTCGCGGACCTTGTCCTGGCGGACGAGCTCGAAGGCCGCGGCATTGGCCTCTTCGTCGTTCTTGATCGGGATCTGCGCCGCCATGCCGCCCATGGCGTGGGCTCCGCGCCGGTGGCAGGTCTTCACCAGCAGCGTCGCGTAGCTGGTCATGAAGTGGGTGGTCATGGTGACCAGCTTGCGGTCGGCGAGGACCATCTCCGGGTCGCGGCCGAAGCGCTTGATGCAACTGAAGATGTAGTCCCAGCGACCCGCGTTGAGGCCAGTCGAGTGCTCGCGGAGCTCGTAGAGGATCTCGTCCATCTGGAACGCCGCCATGATCGTCTCGATCAGGACGGTCGCCTTGATCGTGCCCTGCGGGACGCCCGCGTACTCCTGGCAGTGCACGAAGATGTCGTTCCAGAGGCGCGCCTCAAGGTGGTGCTCCATCTTCGGCAGATAGAAGTACGGGCCTGTGCCGTTCTTCTTCGCCTGCTCATGGTTGGTGAGGAGGTACACCGCCATGTCGAAGATGCCGCCGGAGATCGGCTCGCCGTCAACGGTCACGTGCTTCTCGATCAGGTGCCAGCCGCGGGGGCGCACGATGAGGGTCGCAAGCGTGTCGCCGAGCTCGTAGCTCTTGTCGCCTTGCTGGAGGCTGATGGTGCGGTTAACCGCGTCGCGAAGGTTGATCTGGCCCTGGATGATGTTCTTCCAGGTCGGCGTGTTCGAGTCCTCGAAGTCCGTCATGTACGAGTCGGCGCCCGAGTTCAACGCGTTGATGATCATCTTCCGATCAACCGGACCGGTGATCTCCGCCCGACGGTTCAGCATGTCCTCAGGCTGTGGCGCGATCGTCCAATCGCCGGCGCGGATTTCGGCCGTCTCCTCCAGGAAGTCGGGCTTCTCACCGGCGTCGAGTGCCACCTGTCGATCTACGCGGGCCTGCAGCAGCTCGCGACGCCGCGCGTCGAACTTGCGGTGCAGCTGGGCGACGAGCTCCAGGGCCTCGGGCGTGAGGATCGCTGCGCCTTCGGCGTCGACCTCTCCAGTGACCTCAACTCCGTCCGGGGTCTGCAGGCTGCTCATTCTCGTGCTCTCTTCCTTCGGGATTCTCGGCTGGCGGGCCGGAAAACGACGACGGGCGCCCCGCGATTCGCGGAGCGCCCGTCGAGCATGGAATCGACGTCGGCGACCCGCCTGGGGCCGCCAGTGAGCCTAGTTGAACTGTGCTTACTCGGGGACCCCGTGGCACCTACTAGTGCTGGATGTCCCGACCCAGCCAGGCAGCAGGGCTATTTCTTCCGGATTTCCACTTGGGCGCCGGCTTGAACCAGCTTGGCCAGCTTGCGGACGTCTCCGTTGTACATGCGAACGCAGCCGTTCGAGGCCCGCGTGCCGATCACCTGTGGTTCGGAGGTGCCGTGGATCGCGACTCGCCCGTTGCCACCGGCGTACTCGTTCAGCACTTTGCTGTAGCCGGTGATGGGCAAGACCCAGGGGCCGAGGAAGCCGTTCGGGTCCCGCGTGTTGATGCGCTCGGCGATCGCGAACCGACCGTTCGGGGTAGGCGTCGAGGCCTTGCCGACCGCCACGGGGAACTTGGCGACCCTCTTGCCGTTGCGGTACACGTCCAGGCGCCGCGAGTCCCGGCGGACGATCACCCGGATGCGGTTCTTCTGAAGGCGCGCGATGTCGGCGGGAATCCAGCCTTCGGTGCCGTTGGGCCTGATCGGCAGCAGTACACGCAGCCAGAGCTTGCCGTTGAAGCGCTTGGCCCGACGAACCACGAGCACCGTGGGCCCTCCACCGAGCGGTGCGATGGGCTGAATCGTGGTGATCGCCGTCGCCTTGAAGTTCGGTGCCCGGCGCGCAGTCACAGGTGCAAGCAGCCGCGCAGTCGTGGCCTGCTTGCCGCTCGGCTTTTTGGGCACGTCAGGCGCGCTCGCTGCCGGCGCGGTAGCCGCGAGGGCGAGACCGATGGCAACTGAGGTCGCGAATGCGAGGACTATGCGCTTCACAGGATGTCCGTTCCTTCGACGGCCGGGACCGCCGTCCTTGGCAGATGAGTCTGACGTAGCGGTTTACGAGGATGTACCCACGTATTAAGCGCTTTGGTTTTGATCAACAGTGAAGTGATGCCTAAGAGCTAGAGGCGACCGGGCTCTGAAGCGGCCAAAACGCCCGCGGTGACGATAATCAGCACTGTGACAGCGATTTCGATGGCGACGCTGCGACGAACCATGAGTAACGCGGCCTCGCTCGGACGTGAGATTCGCCTGAGCGCGTTGAGAACCCTGCGACTACGCAGAGCTAGCACTGCGATCGGCAACAGGAGCGCCAACTTGAGGAGGATCAGGTTGCCGTAGGTCGTGTTGATCAGCTGCTCCGGCCCGGTCAGGTGGCCGAACGCGCGAATTGCGCCGGTCGCGAACGCAAGCGCGATCGCGACAGTTGCGACCGTGGAAAAGGCGCCGAGGACCCGGGTCGCCATCGCGCGCCCTCCGTTCGGCGCGATGTTGGGCAACTTTCGCAGTACGACCAGGGTGGCCACCAGACCTGTGATCCAGGTGGCAAGCGCCGCGAGATGAACTGCGTGCACGGCCGTGTGGAAAGCGGGAAGAGGTGCGACGGCGGCGTGGCCACTGAAGGCAACGCCAAACAGGATGGCAACCAGAAGACTTCCCATGAGCACGGCGGGGAAGGCTCTGTCGACCGGGCGCGCCGGTTTGGGCTCACTACTGCTGCCGAACTCGCTCAGGAACTGCCAGGTGGCGGTCCCGAAGACCACGAACAGCAGTGCGCCACGCAGCTGTACGAGATCGCCGAAGCGGGTATTGGCGAGCACCTCCGAGATGCCGGCTGGGTCCTGGAGGTTCGCGAGGAGGCTCAGTCCATTGGCGATCGCGCTCTTGACGACCAGCAGGTACGCCTCCGTGACCATGGCGAAGAGCGCGAGTGTGCCGAACGCGAACCAGAACTGGTCGCGCCCCCACTCCAGCATCGTCGTTCGCTCGCCTGCCTCCAGCGTCGGCCCGTCGACCCATGCGCGCCGCCAGACCAGCCAGCGGAAGGCCAGAAGGCCCAACAGCCCGCCGAGGGCCGCCAGATGAATCGTGCGGGCGCTGACCGCCCAAGGGCCGGTCTCACTGGGCGCCGCTCCGCCGGCTACGGCGACCGGAGAGGCGAGCTCATCCACGCCCACCCCGAAGAGAGACTGCCCGGGTACGACGTGCGTGTCTTGGCCCATGACGCGCCAGCCAACGGTGTACGTGCCCTCCAGGAGGTCGGGCCGCAGCGGGAGGTTGAGCACTCGAACGTCGTTGGGGTCGACGAAGGCCGGGCTGCTGAGGGCGGACTGCCCGTTTTGATCCAGCACATCCGCGTCGCGCGTGTTGAGCAGCTGGATCTCTTCGCTGAAAGTGATCTGCACTTGCGCCGGGCTCGCGTCGGTGAGCTCAGCCCCTCGCGGCGTGATGTCAACCGGTACGGCGTGGCCAAGCGCGATCGCCGGGACCATCATCGCGATTACCAGCGCCAAGAGCAGGGGGAATCTCATCCGGGCGGATCGTTGCGGCGATTGGCTCTTCGATCAAGCGCCATGGGAGTAGGAGACCGCCGAGGTGGTAGCGTGCGCCAGCTTTTTCGGAGGGGGAACGATGAGTGGACTAATGGACGGGAAAGTCGGGCTCGTCGTGGGCGTCGCGAACAAACGCAGCATCGCCTGGGCGGTAACTCGAGCGCTCGACGAAGCTGGCGCAACCGTCGCGCTTACGTACCAAAACGAACGCATTGAGGCGGGGCTCAGGAAGCTTGGTGACAGTCTCACCACACCTCCGGCGGCATACCTGCCGCTAGATGTCACCGATGATGCGCAGCTCGATTCCGCCGTGGCCGGTGCCGCAGACGCACTCGGCGGGATCGACTTCCTGGTGCACGCGGTCGCCTTCGCGAACCCCGACGATCTTGGAGGGCGCTACGTCGACACCGCTCGTGAGGGATTCATGCTGGCGCTCGACGTGTCAGCCTATTCCCTGACCGCTTTGACCCAGCGCGTCGAACCACACATGGTCGCTCGTGGCGGCGGTTCGATCATCACGCTGTCGTACCTGGCGGCCGAGCGCGCCGTGCCCGGCTACAACGTCATGGGGATCGCCAAGTCGGCGCTCGAGTCCTCGGTCCGGCTGCTTGCATGGGATCTTGGTGAGTCGAACATCAGGGTCAACGCGGTGTCGGCGGGCCCGGTGCGGACCCTCGCGGCCAAAGGCGTCTCAGGCTTCACGGAGATGCTCGACGTTGCCGCGGAGCGCTCACCTCTGCGCCGGCTCATCGCGGTTGAAGAGGTGGGTGACGCCTCGATGTACCTGCTCTCCTCGATCTCCAGCGCCGTGACAGGCGAGGTTCTCCATGTCGACGCCGGCTACCACGCCATGGCGACCTGACGCCGCACATGCGGTGAGGTCGCGGGGGTCTGCGCGTTGCGGATAGGTGCCGTCGCGGACACCCATGTGCTCGAAGCGCTGCCGGAGCTGCCGCCCGAGGTCCTCGAGGCGCTCGAGGGGTGCGGCTTGATCCTTCACGCGGGGGACGTCACCGACCGATCCGTCTTGGAGCAGCTGGAGCAGGTCGCGCCGGTCGTCGCGGTTGAGGGCGACCATGACCGTTCCGCCGGACTCGGGCTGCCTCGCGATGCGGTGGTCGAGGTCGAGGGACACAGGATCGGGCTGACCCACGGACGGCGAGCCCGGGCACGCGAAATCGTCGCGGCCGCTCTGAGCACGGCCCGTGGGCGTGTGACCACACTCGGTCTCGAGGATCACCTCCGCCGCCGCCTCGGGCCGGTGGAGATGATCGTCTACGGCCACCTGCACGTGGCGAGCGTTTCGCGCCGAGGCGGCGTGACGCTCGTGAACCCCGGCGGGGTCTACTCCCTGAGCAGCGACCCGGCGTACCACGCGGAGGGGTTCCGCGCGTGGGCATACGCGCGAGCTCTCTCGTCCGTTCCGGCATCGGCCCACCACGCATCGATGGCGTTGATTCAGGCTGAACGAGGGGAGCCACTCCAGGTCCAGCTGCGCTCACTCGTCAAGCCCATCCGCCCTCAGGTACCCGCATGAGTCCTGAGCTGCGAGAGACGATCGAGCGCTACTTCCTTCATGCGGGTATGCCGCATCTACAGCACGACTACGACCCCCGCGAAGACACGTTGACCCGGCTCGCGCCTTTCCTGCTGGTGATCTTCGTCCTTGGTCTTGTCGCGTCGCTCACCACGGTGCCGCTACTTCGGCGCCTGGCTATCGCAGCGGTGCTCGTAGCGCTCATCGTCGGAGCGTTCGTGATCATCAACCGTCTACGAGGTCGCAGAGCCTTCGCTCTCCCGGACCGGGTGGGCTACATCGAAGCAGGCGTCCTGTTGATCGCTCCTGCCGCGGCAAGTCTCGTGACCGACGGGGATCCATTGAATGCCGCGTACGTTCTGCTGGCCACTGCGGTGATCGCCGGGGTGCTCTACGTCCTCGTGAGCCTCGGCATCTTCTCGTTGATCATTCATCTCGGTCGGGCAGCGTTGATCGGGATCTGGCAGGCCGCGTCCATCGCGGCTCGGGCGATGCCGTTGATGCTTGCCCTGCTGCTGTTCCTCTTTCTCTCGACGGAGACCTGGCAGGCGTTCGGGCAACTGGTCGGATGGCGATTCGGCGGCGTGATGATCCTGTTCGCCACTTTGGTCCTCGCGGTGCTTCACGGTGGCCTCAAGCGGGAGCGTCAGGCGATCATGAGCCCGGAGCTTGACGCCGCGCTGGCAGGAAGGGCGAAGTCGACTCCCGCGGCGCCTCTTTGCGATCAGGGCATTCAGCCACACCGTGTGGAGCTGAGATGGATCGAGCGCGTCAACGTCTCAGTCGCGCTGTTGGTATCTCTCACGCTTCGCGTGCTCGCCGTGGGACTGGCGGTCGGCGGTTTCTTCTTCATCTTCGGGCTACTCGTCATGGACCGAGAGCTCACCACGGCGTGGGTTGCTCAGCAGGCCGAAATCGACGTCTTCTTCTCGGCGAGCCTCGACGGGCGAGAGGTGGTCGTGACCGAGCCGCTCATTCGCGTCTCACTACTTCTCGGCGGCTTCTCTTCCCTGTACTTCGCCGTCTCCGCGCTGGGGGACTCGCGAAACCGCCAGGAGTTCGTGGAAGACGAGATCGACCGCCTATCGAATGTGGTCGCGGCGTCGGCCTACTACCGCGGCGCGCTGAGCGTCCCCGCCGAGAAATGAGCGCGCTCAGCTTTCGCCCGTTGGGTCCTGATGATTTCGCGCCCGCCCGCGAGGTTGCGGACGAGTGGATGGGCCGCGAAGTCGGCCTCGTCATGCACCGCCTCTTTTTTGATCAGCTCGGCTCCAGCGGGGTGTGGGCCGAGTTTGACGGGGACTTCTGCGGCTTCCTGCTGGGCTTGGTCAGTCAGCGTGAACCGGACCTCGCATACATCCATTTCCATGTCGTAGACTCGTCGCGTCGTCGCCAGGGCATTGGGGCGGGGCTCTACAGGGAGTTCGGTGATCGCGCGTTGGAGCGTGGATGTACCCGCGTGAGGGCGCTGGCACCGCTCTGGAACACCCAATCGATCGCGTTTCACGAGGGGCTCGGCTTCCACGGATCCGAACAGCCCGACTTCGTCGGACTCGGCCAGGACCGAGTTGTTTTCGAGCGTTTGCTCCCGATCGAGGCCGCGGCACGGTAGCTGCCGCCGGTTTAGGCGGATAGCCTGTGTGTCCATCGCGGAGTGGAGGGGCCCGTGGCGAATACTTTCGAGGTCAGTGTCGATGTGGATGTTCCTGCCGACACGGTGTGGCAGGAGGTAGGGGATCCGGCCAACGTCGGCTGGTTTCCGCCCGTCGCAGCCTGTGAGCTGAAGGGCGACACTCGCTACATCGCAATGGTGGATGGGAGAAACCTCGTCGAGCGCATCGTGAGCCACGATGACGCCGCGCGTGCGTACACCTACTCGGTGGTCGAGGGCACCTCGGTCAAGCTCAACTCCCACGCCGCCACGCTCAGCGTTCAGGAGTCCGGCGCCGGCAGCACGATTCTGTGGCGCACCGAGGCCGAGCCCGACGATCCCAGCGTCGACCTGGAGAAGAACCTCTCCAAGGTGATGCAGAAGGGCCTCAACAACCTCAAGGGTCTGATCGAGGCCGGCGCCGAGTAGCCGTCGTACGCGCTTTGCGGCGCGTACCTGATAGACCGCGCGGCGATGTCCATCGCCACGCTTCGCGACCCGCATACCCTCGCGATCCTGGCCATGCTCGGCTGGGGCGTGGCGTACGTACCGTCCGCGTGGCTCATCGACGAGTGGCCGCCGTTGCCGGCCGCCGGAGCTCGGCTGGCGCTTGCGGGCATCCTGTTGCTCCTCCTCGCGGCGGCCACCGGCCGCCGGGTGCTCCCAGGCGTGCCGTTCTGGACGGTGCTGTGGCTGGGGCTCACCCAGACCACGATCTTCTACGGCGCGACCTTCCTCGGAATCGCGAACGAAAGCGCGGGCCTTGCCGCGGTGCTCTCGAACACTGACCCGCTCTTTGTGGCGGCTCTCGGGGCGGTCTTTCTCGCGGAGCATCTTTCCGTTCGTCAGTGGGTCGGGCTGTTAGTCGGACTGGTAGGAGCCGGGCTGGCGATCTCGCCGGATGGGGTTTGGCCGTTCGAGATCTCGCTCATCGCCCTTTTTGTGATCTTCGGTGCCCTCGCGTGGGCCGTCGGAACGGTCGTCGCCACCCGAAGCATTCGCGGCGACTCATCGCCGCTTGCATTGGCCGGGTGGCAGATGGCTCTCGGCGGGGGGCTGCTGTTTCTGTGGGGCGGTCTGCTGGGCGACGGACCGGGCGCCGTGGGCGCCCAAACCGTGACGCTCGTGATCGTGCTCGCCATCTTCGGCTCCGCGCTACCGCTGGCGCTGTTTTACCGCGCGCTGCTGTGGGCGCCCGCCGGAGAAGTGTCGGCCTGGTTCTTCCTCGTCCCGGTCGTCGGTGTGAGCCTGTCGTGGCCGCTACTCGGTGAGGAGCCGTCGTTTACTTTGCTCGCAGGCGTCGTCGCCGTGAGTTTTGGGCTGTGGCTTGTGCTGGGCGCACGTCGGCCGGCACAGGCGGCCGCGTGACCGCCTGTGCGTAGCCGGCGGTTCCTAACCCCAGGCGATTGTCGAGATGATTCCCCAGCCCAGCGCGAGCAGGGCGAGGACGTTCACGGTGATTAAGCCTTCGGGGAGGAAGAACGACGTCCGATCAGCAGTCATGTCAGCTCCTTGGTCGGGCGGTCATGAGACCGCTTCTACGCTGACCTTGATCTGCGCCAGGGTGAGCGTGCATCACCCTGGGAGCGGTTCACCCGGGCGAGCCGTCTGGAGGCCGTTTTTCGGAGTGGCCTCCGAACTGCTTGCGCATCGCCGAAAGGGCTTTGTCGGCGAAGTCGGAGCGATCCCGTGAGCTGAAGCGTGAGAACAAGGCTTCTGAGAGCACCGGTACGGGCACCCCCTCGTCAATCGCCGCCTGGACGGTCCAGCGGCCCTCGCCAGAGTCCGAGACGCGCCCGTCGAACTGGGCGAGATCGGGGTCCTCGGCCAGAGCGAGCGCCGTCAGGTCGAGCAGCCATGAGCTGATCACGCTGCCGCGCCGCCACAGCTCTGTGATGTTGGGGATGTCCATGTCGTAGCGGTAGTAGTGAGGCTCACGCAGCGGCGTCGTCTCCGCGTCGTGCGCCTGGTCATCGCCGCCGATGCCGGCACCCTTCAGCACGTTCAGGCCCTCAGCGAGCGCCGCCATCATTCCGTACTCGATGCCGTTGTGGACCATCTTCACGAAGTGGCCGGCGCCGGCCACTCCGCAGTGCAAGTAGCCATGCTCGGCCTGTCGTGGCACCTCGGGCGCGCCGGGCGTCCGTTCCGCCGCCTCGACGCCGGGCGCGAGTGCGTCAAAGATGGGCTCTAAGCGCTGCACGGTGTTCTTCGGACCACCGATCATCAGGCAGAAACCGCGCTCCCGGCCGAAGACTCCGCCGCTGGTGCCAATGTCGAGATAGTCGATTCCCTGAGCCGACAGGGCCTGCGCGCGGTCGACGTCGTCGCGCCAGTGACTGTTTCCTCCATCGATGATCGCGTCGCCCGAGTCGAGGTGTGGCACGAGATCGTCGATGGCGCGCTGCGTTACGCCGGCAGGCACCATCACCCACACGGCGCGGGGCGGCTCAAGCGCCGCGATGAATGACTCGAGGTCGTGGGCGGGTGTGGCGCCCTCCGCGCCCAATTCCTCGACCGCAGCGGTATCGAGATCGAACACGACGGTCTGATGTCCTGCCGCCATCAGCCGCCGCACGAGGTTGGACCCCATACGTCCAAGCCCGATCATTCCGAGCTGCATGTCAGCGCTCTCCCTGATGGGTGATGGTGCGCGGGCCGCTGGGGCCATCGACGAGGACTCGCTCGACCATCTCTCCCAAGAAGATGCCGTGGCCGACGATTCCTGGAACGGCGTCCAGGGCAGCGGAGAGGGTGACCGGGTCGGCGATCGCTCCGAAGCGCGCGTCCGCCAGCAGATTGCCGTCGTCGCTCAGCTGCTCGCGCAGGGTGACATCGAGCGCGCCCAACCCCTCGATGGCGCGCGCCGCGGTCCGCGGCGCGAACGGCAACAACTCCACGGGTGTACCGAAGTCGCCGAGCTGGGCGACGATCTTGCTTTCGTCGACGACGACCACGAAGCGTTTGGCGAGCGCTGCCACGATCTTCTCTCGCATCAGCGCGCCGCCCCCGCCTTTGATGAGGTTGAGGTCCGGATCGACCTCATCGGCGCCGTCGATGGCGATATCGAGCCCGTCGACCTCGTCAGGTGCGACGAAGGCGAGGCCCGCCTCGTTCGCGAGGTGTTCAGTGGCGATTGAGGTGGCCACACAGGTGATGTCGAGCCCCCGCTCGCCCAATGCGGCGATCGTGTGGGCGACGGTGGAGCCGGTACCGAGCCCCACGGCCATGCCGTCGGTGACGAGGTCGGCGGCGCGCCGACCGACGGCCTCCTTTGCGGCGTCGAAACTCACGTGCGACCCCGGGTTGCTCGATAGCGGCGGATCAGGGCATTGGTGGAGCTGTCGTGCTCCAAGGCGCCGTCGGTGAGCTCGCCCGCGATCCGATCGGCCAAGACCTTTCCGAGCTCCACGCCCCACTGGTCGAACGAGTTCACTCCCCACACCGCGCCCTGCACAAACACCTTGTGCTCATACAGCGCCACGAGCTGGCCAAGGGTTCGAGGGGTCAGACGCGATCCCAGGATCACGTTGGAGGGCGTGTTGCCGGCGAAGGTGCGGTGGGGGACGAGCTGCTCCTTCACACCTTCGGCACGAACGGCCTCAGCGGTCTTGCCGAACGCGAGGGCTTCGGGTTGAGCCAGGAAGTTCGCGATCAGCAGATCGTGATGATCGCCGATGTCATGCGCAGGCTCGCTGAAGCCGACGAAGTCGCACGGGACCAGCGTCGTTCCCTGATGAAGCAGTTGGTAGAAGGCGTGCTGACCGTTGGTTCCGGGCTCGCCCCAGATAACGGGACCGCTGTCGTGATCGAGGGGGCGACCGTCGCGATCGACCGACTTTCCGTTGCTCTCCATGTCCAGCTGCTGGAGGTAGGCGGGAAGTCGAGCCAGGTACGTGTCATACGGCAGTACGGCAGTGCTTTCGGCGCCAAAGAAGTTGCGGTACCAGATCCCGATCAGACCGAGCAGCGCAGGCATGTTCTCGCCGAGGGGGGCGGTGGCGAAGTGCTCATCCATCTCGCGCGCTCCCGCGAGGAGTTCACCGAACGCGCTCGCTCCGATGGCGATCATCAGTGAGAGCCCCACCGCCGACGGGAACGAGTAGCGGCCGCCGACCCAGTCCCAGAAGCCGAACATGTTGGTGGGGTCGATGCCGAACTGCTCGACGCGTTCGGCGTTGGTGGAGACGGCCACGAAGTGGCGTGCCACTGCGGCCTCGTCGCCCAGCGCATCCACCAGCCATGCCCTCGCGGTCCGCGCGTTGGTGAGGGTCTCGAGTGTGCCGAAGCTCTTGCTCACGACGATGAACAGCGTCTCGGCCGCGTCCAGCCCTCGAGTGGCCTCGACGAAGTCGCTGCCATCGATGTTCGAGACGAAGCGGACGGCCATGTCGTTCGCGACCGGGCGTAGCGCTTGGTAGGCCATCGCCGGGCCGAGGTCGGAGCCTCCGATACCGATGTTCACCACAGAACGGATGCGCCTACCGGTGTGGCCGGTCCACTGCCCTGAGCGCACCGCTTCGGCGAACGCCCCGGCGCGTTGGAGCACGTCGTGGACCGCCGGTACCACGTTCTCGCCGTCCAGCACGATCGAGGACCCTTCGGGGGCCCTCAAGGCGGTGTGGAGAACGGCGCGCCCTTCGGTGATGTTGATCGGCGCTCCGTCGAGCATCTGATCGCGGAGAGTCTCGACGCCGGCGGCGCGGGCCAGGTCTACCAGCAGCGCGATGGTCTCGTCCGTCAGGCGATTCTTCGAGTAGTCGAGGTAGAGGTCGCCGGCCTCGAGGGTGAGTCGCTCCCCGCGATCGGGATCCGTCGCGAAGAGGTCTCGCAGGTGGGTGGCGGCGATCTCCCGTTGATGGGCAGCAAGCGCCGTCCAGGCGGCGGTACGTGAGATCGAGGCGTGGGTCATCGGTGGCTGTATTACCGGAAACCAGCGTACCCTCTCGGGTGTGGGCGACGACTACACCCACATCGAGGTCGCGGGCCGAGAGGTGCGGCTGTCGAATCCGGGCAAGGTCTTCTTCCCTGACCTCGGCCTGACGAAGCTCGACTTGGTCGAGTACTACCTGAGCGTGGCCGACGCGGCGGTGGCGCACCTGGCCGAGCGCCCGTCGATCATGAAGCGATACGTCGACGGGATCGCCGGAGAGCCGTTCTTCCAGAAGCGTGTGCAGAAAGGCGCGCCGGAGTGGCTCGAGACCGCCACCGTGAGCTTTCCGAGCGGGCGCAAGGCCCGCGAGCTGGTTGTCGCCGACGCCGCACACCTCGTCTGGGCGGTCAACCTCGGGGTGATCGACTTCAACCCGTGGCCGGTTCGGCGCGCCGATCTGGATCGCCCCGACGAGCTGCGCGTGGACCTCGATCCCCAGCCGGACGTGCCGTGGGACGACGTGCGTCAAGTCGCCCTCACCGTCGGCGAGGTCCTGCGCGATCACGATCTGGAGGGGTTCCCGAAGACATCCGGATCGCGCGGCATGCACATCCTGGTGCGAGTCAAGCCCGAGCATGAGTTCACCACGTTGCGCCGGGCGGCCCTGGCGCTCGCGCGAGCAGTGGAACGACGAATGCCCGGCAAAGCCACCTCGAAGTGGTGGAAAGAGGAGCGTGAAGGGGTCTTCGTCGACTACAACCAGAACGCGCGCGATCGCACGGTCGCGTCGGCCTACTCGGTTCGCCCCGTGCCTGACGCTCGAGTCTCGGCTCCGCTCGAGTGGGATGAGGTCGAGGACGTCGAGCACGGAGACCTGACCGTCTTCACCGTTCCTCAGCGCCTCAGGGACGTGGGTGACCCGTCAGCGGGGCTGGACACGGCCGTTGGCAGTCTCAGTTCCCTTTTGGAACTTGCGGACCGAGACGAGGCTGAAGGCCTCGGTGATGCGCCTTGGCCGCCGCATTTCACAAAGCAGGCCTCCGAGCCGCGACGGGTCCAGCCGAGTCGGGCTCGTAAGGATCAATCCTCGAGCTGATCCATGGTGCAGCTCTCGGGATCTCGGTCATCCCGCCAGCGTATGAAGCGCGCCCCGTGGCGGATTCGACCGTCGCTGGCATGGTCGTAGCTCACCTCCACCACGAGTTCCGGCCGCAGCGAGACCCACTCCAGTTCCCGATCGGCGTCCCAGCGACTGGGCTCCGCGGATCCGCGCTGTCCGCTTTCGTACGGCGCTAGGAACGTCGGCAGCTCCGCCTTCTGCTTCTTCTTTAAGCCCGAGCAGTGACCGACGGGTCGCAGCTGCCCATCCTTGGTGTAGACACCCAGAATCAGCGAGCCGAGAGTGCCCTCGAGCTTTCCTGGCCGCCAACCGAGGACCACGCAGTCCATCGTCCGGCGGCGCTTGATCTTGGCCATTCCCTTGCGCTCGCCGGGCAAGTACGGAGCATCTCGCTCTTTCGCGATGACGCCCTCGCGCGTCTCGAGCCACTCCGCTGCTTGCTCGGGATCGTCGGTGAGAGGCGTGAGCTCGACGTCCCCTGAGAAACGCTCCTCGAGCAGCCACCGCCGTTCCCTGAATGGCCGCTCCAGAAGCGATTCGGCGTCGAGAGCCAGAAGATCAAAGGCGACGATGTGGGCTGGGGTCTGCTCCGAGAGCAGCGCGACGCGCGACTCGGCGGGGTGGATCCGCTGCTGCAGCGCGCCGAAATCCTCACCTTCCTTCCGGGGGATGACGATTTCTCCGTCCAGCACGTAGCGGCCTTGGGGCAGAGCGATCTCCGGGAAGTACCGCGAGAGCGGCTTGTCGTTTCGCGAGCGAAGGTCGACGTCGGCGTCCTCGACGAACGCAATGACCCGGAAACCGTCGAGCTTCGGTTCGTAGACCCAGGTCTCGCCTGTCGGCAGCGTGGTGCGCGGCCGTGCGAGTTGCGGAGGAATGGGCGGAGTCAGGCCCACGTCAGTGGTCGCCCCGGGGGCCGGGGCGACCAAACGGGAGTGACGGGACTCGAACCCGCGACCTCAGGATTGACAGTCCTGCGCTCTAACCAAGCTGAGCTACACCCCCAGTACAGCCCGGGAGGGTCAGTGGGCGGTGACAGATTTGAACTGTCGGCCCCCTGCTTGTAAGGCAGGTGCTCTACCGCTGAGCTAACCGCCCGCACCGTGGCGACGAGAGACGATACCAGCCGATCCACGGTCCGTCGCATGAACCAGCGACCAGAGCGCTTGACGGGTAGGATTTGCCTCTCGAAAAAGGGGGGGAACGCCGAATGTGGCTCGTCTTTCGGAGTGGCGGTGAGGACGGGACGACCGTCGAAGCAACGGGAGACCGATATGTGATCGGTCGCGATCCGGCCGACGCAGACCTCGTCATCGACGATGAGCGTGCCTCGCGCTCCCACTGCTTCATCAAGGACCGTGGCGACGGTACGGCTGAGTTGCATGATCTCGGTTCGTCCAACGGCACCTATGTCAACGGGCACCGCCTCGAGGGTCCCGTGACCTTAAGCGGCGGCGAATTCATTCAGGTTGGCAACACCATCCTCGGCGTGAGCGCGAGCCGCGAAGGGGCGCAGGCCACTCAAGTCGGCGCGGTGCCGGTGGTCGATCCCTCTGAACAGAAGTCGCCCTCGGGGTCCTCCTTCTCGACGATGGATCGGATCCAGCTCAAACGGAGCACGAAGCGTGCCCAATACCTCAGCATCGGCGCCGTCGCGGCCGCTGTGGTCGGCGTTGTCGTCGCTTTCGCGGTAGTGCGCGGTGGGGACGACGAACCGACCATCCCCGAGATCGTCGACTCAGTGAAGTTTTCGACGGCGCTGATAGTGGCCCAGCGCGGCGGCGATCCGGCAGGTACGGGGACCGGTTGGGTTTCAAACGCTGAAGAGGGCTTGATCGTCACTAACCAGCACGTCATCAATGGCGGAGAGACCTTCCAGGTCGGCTTCGACGGCGACCTACGTGATGCCGAGCTCCTCGGCGCCGCTCCTTGTGACGACCTCGCCGTGCTTCGTGTCGAGAACACCGAGGGCATGCGAACGCTCGAACTCGCCGATCAAACGGAGCTGGAGCAGGGGGAGACGGTAGTCGCGGTTGGCTTTCCAGGCTCGGCGTCGGCCGATGCCAACCTCACCGCGACTACTGGGGTGGTCTCCGTGACCCAGACGGCGTTTGATCTCGAGGGCGTCGACGTGCCGCAGTACCCGAACGTGATTCAGACCGACGCCGCGATCAACCCCGGTAACTCCGGGGGCCCACTCGTCAACCTCGAATCGAAGCTCGTCGGGGTGAACTCGGCCGGAATTACGCTCCTCGGCAAGCGCACGATTCAAGGACAGGGCTACGCGATAGGCGTTGATCGAGTCAAAGAGATCGTTCCCGACCTGGAGGCGGGACGTTCACAAGCCTGGTCGGGCTTCGGGCTCGAATATGTAGTCGACCCGGATGTTGCGAGTGCGAGCGGCTTCCTCAGGGTCCCGGGTCTTGCGGTCACTCACGTCATCCCCGGGAGTCCCGCTGACAAGGCTGGATTTGGTGACGCTCCCGTGCTGATCGGCGCGATCAATGGGGAGGACATGGATGGTCGACTTCCGACCTACTGCAAAGCGCTTGACGGCAAGAAGGCTGGGGACAGCGTTGATTACCTCGTACAGCAGGCGGAACGAGCACCAGAGCGGCTCTCGGTACCGCTTGGCGGCGCGGAGTCCTAAACGCCCTCGCCGTCGCGATGCATGTGGCGCGCCACGATGTGCATCACGGCGTTCGGGTCGCTGACTCCGCTGAATCGGAAGTCCTCAGAACTCTCGCCGGTGCCCGCTGTGTCGAAGTCGACCGCGCCGACGCCGAGAAGGCGATCGAAGAAGCTCTGATTGAGATTGACGTTTTGAACGCGCTCGAACGCTGTCGATTGGAGATGCCGAGAGAGAATGCCGCGCCGCACCACGATGCGCTCGGTGGAGGCGGCGTAGAAGGTCCGCGCGCGCTGCAGTCCGGCAAACAC
Organism: uncultured Thermoleophilia bacterium; assembly: GCA_947258365.1. GTDB lineage: Bacteria > Actinomycetota > Thermoleophilia > Miltoncostaeales > Miltoncostaeaceae > CAMYIK01. The sequence goes on from CAMYIK010000016.1 coordinate 19,683, forward strand.
GACGACGAGTATCAGCAGGATCAGCGAAAGACCGATCCACCTGGCGCTGCCACCGGGAATCGGGGCAACTATCGCGACGACAGCCGGTATCAACGCAGCCAGGCCCCACCGAGTGAGAAAGCCGAATTGCGACTTCCATGCCGGGTGGCCCGACCAGAGGACACGTTCTCCGGGCAGTAGTTCCACTGAAATAAGGGTATCCGTTGCTCAGGGCCGCGGGCAGGGAACCCTTATCGATTTAGCGGTGACGCTTCTTGATCCATGTAGCCATGCACCCTGCATCGGCGGTGGCACGCCCACTCTTGAGACCTAACGGCTAGGGATTGCCTGAACGAAAGCGGGGGGCTTCACTTTCCGCTCCGCCAAAGGAGATACGCGGAAGACGACGACGAGAAAGGCGTGAGGGATCACGCTTCGCTACCGTAGTCGTCATGAAGACGACACCGAAAGAAACTGCAGCCGTCCTCGAGCTCCTCGAGGCCGCGGCGTATATCGAGCGACGTCTGGACCGTGCCCTCTCAAACGTCAAGGGCATCAGCTTCAGCGAGTACCGGCTTCTGGCGGCGCTCCGGGATCACCCGGGCTCTTCCGCCAGTCGGGTGGATCTCGCTGAGAGCATTGGCTTCACCGCATCCGGAGTCACGAGAGCGCTCAAGCCTCTCGAGAAGCTGGGTATCATCACCACAAGCCGTGGCGAACGAGACGCTCGCCAAGCCCTCGCGGTCCTCACCGACGCCGGCCAGGAGCTGGTTACGGATGCCGCGGCAGTCGTGGACGACATGGTCGCCACGCTGTTCGGAGGGCCGGCCAATGGCTTCGATCGCGAGCGCGTAGCCGCGTTCTTCGGCGCCGGCGGGTGAACTCGGCCAGAGCGCGGCGCTACGGTGTCGCGCTCATGCGCGCCGTTTGACCGATACCAAGACAGTTCGGACATGGTTGCGACCCGCGACCCGCCTCAAGCAGCACGCGCTGGCCCCAGCACCATCCGCAGGTGACCCACTCCAGGCTCACCTCGACCTGACGCGCCTGCCCTGTGGCAGTGCGCTGGTCCTGCCAGCCGATTTGAGGTTTCTGTGCCATGCCTCTCGCGGCATCTACTGGCCGCGCACCGGCGTTATCGGCATCGGTTTGTACCGAGTTGAGCGGGATATCCTCTCTCCACGTCTTCAGCGGCGCGGTCTGCGAGAATTACCGTGGTTCTCAAGCGCCGCGTCTGAGAGCACCCCGCGCGCGCGAAACCGGCGAACGACCATCGGAGCCTCATGATCCTGCGGCAGTTCATCCTCGACGACCTCGCCTCTGCCGCGTACTTGGTGGGCGATGCGAATGCCGGCGTCGCGGCGATGGTCGATCCTCATCTCGACGTCCAGGAGTATCTCGACGCCGCCGAGTTCTTCGGCGTCGAGATCCGCCACGTCTTGGAGACCCATTCCCACGCCGACCGCGTTTCCGGTCACGGGCGCTTGGCTGAGTTGGGCGCGACGATTCACATCCACAGCGCGGCTGAGGTCAGCTATCCCCACAAACCGTTCGAAGACGGGTGGGTGCTCGAGCTCGGCGACGTGCAGCTCGCGGCGATGCACACCCCTGGCCATCGTCCCGAGCACACGGCGTTCGTCCTGACAGATCGCTCTCGGGGGCCAGAGGCATGGGCGGTGCTAACCGGCGACAGTCTCTTCGTCTCCGATGTCGCCAGGCCGGATCTTGCGGTCGAGGCAGAGTCGGGTGCCCAGGACCTGTTCAAGAGCCTCCACGACGGCCTACTGACACTCCCGCCCGAGACGGAGGTTTGGCCCGGCCACATCGGCGGCTCGCTGTGCGGCGGACCGGGGATGGATCTCAAGACCAGCACGACGGTGGGGTACGAGCGTGCGCACAATCCTCTCCTGGGACTGAATGACCTCGACCGATTCGTTGAGCTGACGACATCCGACCTGCCGCCACACCCGGCGAACTTCGAGCGCATCGTGGGAATCAACTCCGGAGACTTCGTCAGCTTCCCGGAGTCATTCGATGCTCTCGCGCCGGAGCAGGTCTCGAAATATCAAGCCGAAGGCGCTCTGGTTGTGGATGCCCGCAGCGGCGCCGAGTTCGATGAGGCACACATCCCGGGAGCCGTTTCGATTCCCGCGGCGGGAGGGGGCTTCGCGAATCGGTTGGCCTGGCTGGCGAAACCGAACGAGCACGTAGTGATCGTCGGAACGAGCGACAAGCACGGCCAAGACCTCTGCCAGCTCGCGGCATCGGTGGGAATCGAGACCGTCGCCGGATATCTCGCCGGCGGTTTCCCCGGCTGGACGGATGCCGGGATGGCTTCAGCGAGCACGCCCACACTCGCGGCCTCGCAACTTCGTCAGCGTATGTCGGCCGATCCCGCCATGGTCATCCTCGACGTGAGAGAGCGCCGCGAGATGGCGGCGAGCGGGCTGCCGGAATCGCAGCAGATCCCGTACCACGAGCTTCGGGACGTGAGCCTCGATGACTTCCAGACCTCGACCGTGGCGGTTATCTGTACCTCAGGTGGTCGCGCTGGAGTCGGGGCGAGCCTTCTTCTTTCGCGAGGCCTCGAGGACGTTATTCACATCACTGACGGCGGCGTGCCCGACCTCCTCGGCACATCAAACGAGTCGGGCCACTAGATCAGCCCGGAACTCGCGCTTGCGATCCCGCTGGGCCTGGCGGTCGGCTTGGCGCTTGGCATGCTGGGAGCGGGCGGTGGAGTCCTCGCCGTTCCCGCGCTCGTCTATCTACTCGATCAGCCGGTTGAGATCGCGACGACGGCGTCATTGGCGATCGTCGGGCTGACCGCGGCCTCCGGCTCCTTTTCGAGCCTCAAAGAACAAACGGTGGATCTGCCGATCGCGTGGCTGTTCGCCTTGGGCGCCGTTCCGCTCGCCATTCTGGGGAGTTTGGCCGCGACGCAGGTCTCCGACACCTTCGTCCTCCTAGTGCTCGCGGTCTTGATGCTGCTCGCATCGGTGGCGCTCGTAAAGCGTCCCTACCAGCCACCCGAGTCTGCTCGAGCGCCGCACTTCATCATTCCGATTGGACTCGTCACGGGCTTCCTGACGGGTCTGGCGGGCGTCGGTGGCGGCTTCTTGATCGTGCCCGCGCTGGTGCTGATCGCCGGACTGGCAACCCATCGAGCGATCGGCACATCGCTCGTGGTGATCACGCTCGCATCGCTCGCCGGCCTTGCGGCCCGGCTGGCAACGGTTGGAGATCTCCCGTGGTTGTTGGTGGCCGTGCTGGCGGTGACCGGGATCCTCGGCGCCCAGATCGGGGGGAAGCTCGGGCGGCGGACACGGGCCGCCGACTTGGACAGGATCTTCGCCGCGCTCCTGGTCGTACTCGCCGTCGTCGTAGTCGTCACAACCCTGGCGTAGCCCCGAGCGGGCCGCTTGGGCTGTACGGTCATCTCGTGGCCAAGACTCCTCTTCAGCTCCGAAGCGCCGCCTACGAGGCGGCGCTCGTCGAGCGAGATGCGATTCCCGTCGCCGAACGGGATGATCATCCCAAGATCAACATCAAGGTCCGACTCACGCGCCGAGTGCTCGTGGAGCACATTAAGACCGAGCTCAAGGGGCTGGACGATGAAGCGGTCGCCGATGCGCTCGGGTGGCCCATCCAACGCCTCGAGTCCGTGATGGCCATGGCCAAGAACGACCATCTCGACACACGTCGACAGGCGATCAGCGCGGGCTTTTCGAACGAGGAATTCGAGGAAACGGTCGGTCTCTAGCTGCGTTCCCGTTCCTCGGGAGTGCCCCCAACGGGATTCGAACCCGTGCTACCGCCTTGAAAGGGCGGCGTCCTAGGCCACTAGACGATGGGGGCCGCGCCGCTGATGCGGGCCGGCGGATGATACCCGCGAAGAGCCAC
>CAMYIK010000017.1 GCA_947258365.1 uncultured Thermoleophilia bacterium
GTTTGCGGTGACCGGATTCGTCGACGCGTTGCGTGATGACGATGTCGGGAACGCGGTTCTGTTTGCCGTGCTCTTTGTCGGTGTTCTCTTCCTGGCACGCCTGCGGTCGCAGGAGAACTCCGTGGTGCTGCGCGGAGACCTCGCGGCCTGGCTCGAGCGCACCTCGTCGGTTTCCGGTGAGACGGAGGAGACTTTGGCCAATCGCGCTGTCAGCCGCTTGAGGGCGGGCTTCAACGGTGGCTCCGAGGCCGACGAATGAGCAACGCTCACGCGTCTGTCCTTCGGGGGGAAGGCATCGAGCCGATGGTCGCCGGCGGCAAGGGCGCTGCGCTCGATCGGCTCGTGGCGCTTGGCGCGAAGGTGCCGGCGACGGGCATCATCACCACGTCGGCCTATCGGGCATTCGAGAGCATCCCTGCGATCGCGTCGTTGGTCGATGAGCTGCGCGGCACAGAGGTTCCTGAGCCGACAGAACATGAGCGCGCGCGAAAGCGCGTCGACGAGGTGTTCCTGTCGGTCCCTCTTCCGCCAGACGTCGCCGACGCTGTAGAGGCGATGGCGGTGGAGATCGCCGACGGAGGCTCCATGGCCGTGCGTTCGTCGGCGACCGCCGAGGACCTCGCCTCCGCATCGTTCGCGGGTCAGTACGAGAGCTACCTCAACGTTCTCGCCGAAGGCGTGCACGATGCCGTGCGACTGGTCTGGTCATCGCTCTGGTACCCGGCACCGCGGGCATATCGCCGCTTCCGGCAAATATCGGAAGCCGATCTGACGATGGCGGTCGTCGTGATGCGGATGCTCGACCCGACCGAGGCAGGTGTGCTGTTCACGGTCGATCCCGGCGGGCACGACGACGCGATGCGCCTGGAAGTGGTTCAGGGGCTCGGCGAGAAGCTGGTCTCGGGCGAGGCGACACCGGATGCCCACGTCGTGCCTCGCGACGTTGCGGAGGACCGCTTTGCGGAGATCTCCTTGCCACTGAGGGAGCTTGCCGTAGAGGCTCTTCGGCTCGAAGAGGCCTTCGGCGCGGCTCAAGACATCGAATTCGCTGTCCATGGCGGCGAGCTCTATCTGCTGCAGGCCCGTCCAATCACGACGTTGCCGGACGCGTCCCTGGTCGACGACGGCTTCGACTTTTCCTGTGGTGACGAGACGACCTACACAACGGCGGGTATCGCCGAGATGTTGCCCGGCGTGCTCGCGCCTTTGTCGTGGACCGTCAACAGCTGGCTCGTGGAGAACGGCTTTCGCCATCTGTTCGAGGTACTCGGTGGCGGCGCCGATGTGCTCACCGAGCAGCACGCGCTGATTGGGCGGTTCCGCGCCCGCGCGGCGCTCAATCTCGACGCCATGCGCATCGCCGCCGCCTCGATCCCGGGCGGGTCGGCACATGAGCTGGAGAGGCAGTACTTTGGCGAGGCCATGCCTTCGGTCTCGGCGGCGCCGGAGCCAGAGCCGCCGCATCTTTCAAAGGGCGCGAGCGCACTGCAAAGTGTGAAAGTGCTGCGGGCCCGTCGACAGGCCGCCGAGGACTCGGAGGTCGTCTACCAGGCGGTCGGCGGCGTCCTCGATGAGGAGCCCGCTCTCGCTGGGCTCTTGGATTCTGAGCTGCTCGCCTATTGGAATCGTCTTCTGCACCTGAGCCAACGGGTCGTGGCAACGGAGATCGTCGTCGCGGCGATGGCCACGGCGGCATACCGCGGCGTCGAAGTGTTCCTCTGCCGCTACCTCGATGCATCTGAGGCGTCACTCGCCGCTCAGAGGCTGACCCGCAAGGACGCCAGTCAACGACGATCCCGAATCGCGCTCTCCCTCGACCCGGTGATCGCGAGCATCGCGACGAGCCCTGAACTGGATGAGGCCGCGGTCGAGGAGTGGCAGGAAGCCGAACCCAAACTCCGGGCGGCTCCCGGCGGGGAGGCGTTGCTGCGGGAGTTCCACCGGCTGCTGCGGCGAGCCGGCTCCACCGGAGTCTTCGCGGGCCCCACGTGGGACGAGGTGCCTCATCTGGCCTGGATGACCGTCTACCAAGAGCTGAGAAAGCCCTCCTCCACAGATGCCGCCACAGATCGTGTCGACTCGCGCGTCGAAATCGAGAAGCTGCTGACCGAGCAGCCCAGATGGCGCTGGTCGCGCTTCGTGAGCGGACAGCTGGTCGATGTCCGCCGCCGGTTTCTTCGTCGCGAGGCGGTCGACGCGGCGGAGTTTCTCCAGCGCCGCGAGCGCACCAAAGCGTGCGTTCTCATCATCGGCGGCGTGGTGCGCAGGGCCAACCTGGAAATCGGCCGGCGGCTCGCGGCCAGAGGGGTGCTGGAGACGGCCGAGGATGTCGAGCTGCTCGGTGTCAGCGAGATCCCCGTGCTCACCGGAGCCGCCGGGCCGAGCCCGGAGATCATCGCGACCCGTCGGCGCCGCAATCTCGAAGCCCGGCAGGCGGGACCGCTTCCGTCGGTGTGGACCGGGGTGCCAGAGGAGAGCGAAATGGTCTCCAGCGACGGGGAGCGATTCGAGGGCTGGAGCGCCAGTCCCGGTCGGTTTGAGGGTCTCGCCCGGATCGTCGACAGCCCCGCGACCAGCCTGCTGAGGCGGGGAGAGATCCTCATTGCGACCACAACCGACGCGTCGTGGGCGCCGTTGTTCATGGCGGCGGGCGCTATCGTCGTCGAGCAGGGTGGACCGCTGTCGCACGCGGCCATCGTCGCGCGGGAACTGGGAATGCCGGCGGTCGTCAATGTGCCCGGATTCATTGCGCGATTGAGCAAAGAGGATGGGCCGGTGCCGGTCGCGGTCGACGGCACTCAGGGCACGGTGACGATTCTGACCGCTTCGGACACCAGCGGTTCTGATGCGGATTCCCATCGCGAGGTGGAGTCCCTGGCGAGGCAGCCGTGACCGCCGGTATGGCCCCCGTACGATCGCCGTCGCGGGAATGGGACGAGACGGGCATTCGCCTTCACGTCTTCGTTGCCGGGCTGATCGCGGCCGGGGCCTTGATGTCGCTGCTTGTCGGGTTGACGGAGTCAATCGGCAGTACGCGAGGCAAAGAGCGACTGCGCCGCCGCGCCGCGCCGGCCGCCGAAATGATGGTTACGGGAGTGGTCTCCGGGTACGGCAGCGCGAGGGCTTCTTCGGTCGGCCTGCGTCGCCGGGGTGACTATCTGGTCATCGCGGCCATTCTGGTCGTGATCGGTGCCCTGCCCGTCATCGCCGCCGCCGACGACTTTCTTTCAGACGACGCGAACGGCCTGCTCATCTGGGCGGTGGCGTTCTCCACCGGGCTCACGCTGCTGGCGGTGGCGGCCGTTTTCGTTTTCGCCGCGCTGAGGTATCCACGCGTACCCAGCCTGGTTCGGCGCATTGCCCCGGCTCGCCCGCGGGCAAAGACAACCGTCTGGGCCGTGATCCCGGAGAAGGCGCGTTGGGCCATCTACTCGATGATGGGTGTCGTCGCGGTGCTCGGCGGGCTGGTCGTCGCTGAGGAGGAGGTGCTGCTCTCGATCGACGAGCCGCTCTATTTCGACTGGCTGGAGGCAAGCGGCGGGGTCGATCGGTGGACGCCCGAATGGGTGAGCGTACTTGGGCAGGCCGAGTGGGTGATTCCTATCTCGATCGTGATCGGACTTGTCCTGCTGCGTCACAGGGTCATCGCCATTGCGTTCCCGGCGGTGATCGTCATCGGTGGTGTCGCCAACCTGCTGGTCAGCTGGATCACCCATCGCCTGCGCCCGCCGCTGAGCGGCCACGCGGGAGAGTTCACGTCATTTCCGAGTGGGCACTCGATCCAGGTGACGCTCCTGATGGGAATACTCCCGCTGGCGGTGTTCGTCCTGACCGAACGCAAGTGGATTGCCGGTCTCGTGGGGGTGGGAGCGGTCGCTCTCTGGGCCGCGGCGTGGGCCGATGTCCTTCGAACCGGAGGCCACTGGCCGACGGATCAACTGGCCGGCCTGCTCATCGGGATTTCGCTCCTGGTCGTGGTCTACGCGGTCGCCTTCGAGACGATGGCCAAGAGGCGGCTATCCGACGATCAGGTACTTCGCGATCGCGATTGAAACTGGCGGTGGAGCACTCCGCGGGAGTGCCGTGGCTCATTGAAGAAGGCCGCGGCTTTTTCGAGCGCGGCATCGAGGCGCGCCTGATCCTCGGCCGCCTTGGCCTGCTCGCGCATGCTTTCAACCAGCTCATGCTCGGACTCCATGATCGCGTGAGCTTCGCTATCGGGTTCCTCGGCGCGCCGGTCGGCGTTTTCGGCCTGCCTCGGTGATGTCCAAGCAACCCCGAGCGACAGCACCGTGATGACGAGCCCGGCGATGGTCAGGAAGACGAGCACGCGGCGAACCTAGCGCGGCCGGTGGCAGGATGGCGTGCTGGGTGGTTGCCCAGCTAGTTGGCGTCAGCGATAGCGGGCAGACCCGGTCGGTCAGGAAGAGCAAGGCTGTACGCCTTGTCGCGCCACTGCGCGGGAACCTGCGAAAGAGGCACCAGCCAGATGCTCTCGCCGCCGTTGATGGCGACCATCGGGTCGCTGCTCGGCTGGCCGTTGGGCCTGCCATCGACCAGCTCGATAGCGGTGACGGGGGTGTCCTTCTCGGCCCTCGCGTGGAGCACCAAGTCGTCGAGTTTGATTTCGACGGATCCGCCGTCGGAGATGTTCACCGTGGTGTCTCCGCTGATCTCGATCTTCACGCCTGATACCTCGGGGTCGAACGACGGCTTGGGCCGCGGCCCACTGTAGACGCGAAGTCGGCGGAATCCGCACTGGTCGACCGTCTCGCCACCGCGCTCGCCCCGCTGCTCGCATGAATTCGTGGTTGGCGACGCTGAATGAAATCGGCCGCACCTACGGATGAATCTGCCGGTTCTGGTGCGGGGGTACCGGGCGGATGAAAAGATCCTGTAAACGATAGGAAATCGACCCGCTTAGACCGTCGAACGGTTGCGATCGTTCGGCAATTGCCGCTTGCGCGGGGTCCCTCGAAAGGTGGATGGTCGATGTGACGACCCGAGCGGCGTCTGCGGTCTCGTGTCGTTGACCTTCCAACGCGGTAAGGGGGACACGGCATGGCCGAGACAATGAGGGCGGCTGTCTTTCGCGGCAAAGAAGACATCCACATCGAGGAGACGCCCAAACCCGAGTGTGGGCCCACCGATGCGATCGTTCGCGTCACCACCACGACCATCTGTGGCACCGACTCGCACATCTGGCGCACCGAGTACCCGGTGGCCGATGGTCGGATCGTCGGGCACGAGCCGGTCGGGGTGATCGATCAGGTCGGTGAAGCAGTCATGGGGTATGAGATCGGCGACCGCGTCGTCGTCGGCGCGATCACTCCCTGCGGTGCGTGTTACTACTGCCAGCACGGCGACTTCGCCCAGTGCGGTGGCTACGAGGACAAGTGGGGGATCATCGGCGGCTGGCGGCTTGGCAACAGCGCCGACGGCGTGCAGGCGGACTACTTCCGCGTGCCGTACGCGCAGGCCAACCTCTGCAAGATCCCGGATGGCCTATCCGATGAGGAGGTCGTGTTCGTCACCGACATCGCCTCGACCGGGATCAGCGCGGCCGAGACGGCCAATGTCTCGATCGGCGACTCGGTGGTCGTCTATGCCCAGGGGCCGATTGGTCTTTCGGCGACTGCAGGCGCGCGTCTGATGGGCGCGAGCTTGGTCATCGGGGTCGACTCCAATGAGACGCGCCTCGACATGGCCAAGAAGATGGGTGCCGACGTGGTGATCAACTACACGGAGGAAGATCCCGTCGCGAAGGTCAAGGAGCTGACCGATGGGCGCGGGGCCGATGTGGCCATCGAGGCCCTGGGCATCCAGGAGACCTTCGAGAACTGCCTCAACTCCGTGCGGCCGGCCGGCGTCGTTTCGTCACTGGGTGTCTACGGCGACAAGGTGACGGTGCCGCTGGAGAGCTTCGTCTATGGCATCGGAGACATCGACATTCGCACCACGCTGTGCCCTGGTGGCAAAGAGCGCATGCGGGCGCTGATGTCGATGGTGGAGGCTGGGCGTTTGGACCTGCAGCAGCTGGTGACCCACCGCTTCGATCTGGATCAGATCGAGGAGGCGTACCCGCTGTTCTCCAATCAAGAGGACGGGGTCCTGAAGGTGGCCATCACCACCGAGTAGCGAGGGGGACATGGGCGGCCACCGAGTAGTCGGTGGCCGCCCAGGCGTCCTGGCTCGGTTCTAGACTTTCGCCGATGAACGCCGGTTTCTGTCCCGCGTGCGGTGAGCCTCTGGAGGAGCGCCACCAAGGCGCCTGGTGCCGTTGGCACGGCAAGGTGCTGACCTGCTGTGAAGGGCCCATCGACATGCCCTTCAGCGCGGACTGCCGGACGACCCCGGACGAGCCCGCCCGGTGAGCGACTCTGGCGCCGACGCCCGCTACTCGGCGCTGCACAAACTCGATAGCCCGGCCAGTCGGCTGATCCGCGACACCATCTGGAGTCGCGAGGATGACATTGGGCAGCAGTCGTTCATCACGCCGCGATACATCGACGGGCTGATTACTCGGCTCGGCATCGACTCAGGTAGCCGCGTGTTGGATGTCGGCAGCGGCGTGGGTGGACCCGCGATCTACATCGCCCAGGCCGCGGGATGCCAGGTCAGCGGAATCGAGATCAACCAGGTCGGGGTGGAGGTGGCCCAGGAGCTGGCGGCCAGCTCAGGCTTGGGCGACCGGGTCAGCTTTCACCTCGCCGACGCCATGGAAATGCCGCTTGATGACGGCGCCGTTGATGTCGCCGTCAGCCTCAACGTCATGAACGTCTTCGAGGACAAGGTCAAACTGTTCACCGAGGTCCGGCGGGTTGTGGAGCCGGGTGGCATCTGGGCCTTTCTGAGCGGCACCTTCGATGGGCTCACCAAACTCGACCGCGCGGGGCTCTCGCGGAACGGATTGGTGCCCATCCACTACGACTCGCTCGGCGGGTACCGGGCCAAGCTGCAGACGGCGGGCTTCCGGATCGAAGAGATCACCGAATACGTCGCCGACTTCGGTGTTCAGCTTCGTCGATGGGCCGAGGCGTATCGCACCCACCTCGACCAGATCGCCGACGAGCAGGGCGAGAAGGCGGCGGAGCTTCACCTGGGATACTTCGACACGTATGTCCGGCTGATCGACGAGGGCAAAGCGGCAAACCACCTCGTGATCTCGCGCAGACCAACTGGCGCCTAGCGGCTAACGCACCTCTAAGGGGGTAGCTGGCCTAGGGGAGACACCCGACCGGTATACCCATGGCGCCGTCCGGTTTTTTCGGTGAGTGCGGGGAAAAATCCGAAAGTACAGGTGCGAATTCTGATCGCGGGTTAATCATCGCGAGCCGTGGCAACCCCCTCCACACTGGCCCGCTCTTTGTTGCGCGCGGCCCCGTTCACGCGGCCGCGCATCGGAGCTCGAGCTCGCCTTCTGATGTGGCTCGCGCTGGTCCTGCTGCCTCTGGCCGTCGGCACCTGGGTGGGGGTGACGCTGATCGACGATCACCTGTCGGATCGCATTGAGTCCAACCTCACCAACGTCCGGCGCGTTGAGGCTGCCCGGATCGTCGACGCGTTGGGCGGTTACGAACGAGACGCGACCAGTTTGGCCGCTGGAGCCCACGTCACGACCTTCACCGCCGGCGTACGGGCAGTGCGCGCCAACACGGTTCCCGACGATCTGGTGATCGGGGGCTACGACAGCTTCGCCGTTGTCGATCCCTCTGCGGGCCGACCGCTAGATGAGCTGGTGTCCCGGCTCGAAAACAAGGCCCGGACTACCGGTAGCGAGGTCACCGAGCTCCGGATCGTAGGCCTCGACGGCGCCATCTACGGAGAGACGGCGGCCTTCAGCTGGACGCCCTACGACCCCTCCATCGTGAGGCGTGCCATCGACACCCGCGCACCTGTATTCGGCAATGCGTTCATCGGCAGCGACGGAGGGCACCGGCTCGGCTTGGCAACGCCGATCCTCGCCAGTGGCGTCCCCGTTGGAGTTCTGCTGCTCGAGACGAAGCTCGGTCCCATCGTCGACCTTGTCAGGGAGCACGAAGGGGCAGGCGAGACCATCGAAGCCCACATTGCGCAGCCCACCCCGTCTGGCGACGCCGAGTTCATCACTCTCCTTCGGTTCGAGCGGGACGCGGCGTTCACCAAGGTCGTCCCGGCGGAGAAGCGGCTTCCCATCAATCAGGCGCTGCAGTCGCCGGGCGGGCAGATCGTGCGGTCTCCGGACTACCGACAGGTCGACTCGGTGCTGGCCATCGAGACTCTCGAACCGACCGGTTGGGGGCTTGTGGTCAAGCTTGATGCCGCGGAGGCCTTCGCGCCTGTTCAGGAGATCAAGCGCCTCGCCGCACTCGCGGCGGTCATCGCCGCCCTGGTGATCGTCGTCGGATGGCTGGTGTTCATCCGACCACTGGGCCGCAGGCTTCGCCGTACCGCCGCCGCCGCCGCGCGAGTCGCCGCCGGCGACTACAAAGGTCTGATTGCCGACCCGACCGGGGATGAAATCGGCGACATGGCCCGGTCGATCGACCGTCTCGCGACCGACCTGGACGCGGACATCGCTATCCGTTCCGTCGCGGAGGACAAGCTTCGGCGCCAGGCGAGTCACGACGACCTCACCGGCCTCTACAACCGCAAGCACGCCGCCGACGAGATGCACTCGATCCTCGGCGCCGGGCGCCCCTCGGCTCCGGCGTCCGTGCTGTTCCTTGATCTGGACGGGTTCAAGACCGTCAACGACACGTATGGGCATGCCGTCGGTGATGAGGCGCTCGTCGCAGTCGCAAGTCGCCTACGCGGCGGGGTGGCCGAGAATTCCGTTGTGGCGCGCTGGGGTGGCGACGAATTCGTGGTCATCCTGCCCCGCTGCAGCGCGAGTGACGCAGCCACGGTCGCCGATCGCGTCCGGGCTCTCCTGGAGGAGCCCGTGGTCACCAGCGCGGGTCTTCAGAGGCTGACCTGCAGCATTGGCACGGCGACCGCCATCGGGGACCGGTCGATCGACGAGCTCCTGTTCGAGGCTGACGCGGCGATGTTCGCGCAAAAGCAGGAGCACAGCACGGCCCGGTCGGCAGCATCCGCAACGAAGCAAGCGGTGTCCTTAGCCCTGGAGGAAGGGCGCATGGAGGTCTGGTATCAGCCCATCGTGACCCTGGACGGCGTGGGCGCGGAACCGCGGGTCATCGGCTGTGAGGCCCTCGTTCGCCTGCGAGCTGAGGACGGTGCCATCGCTGGGCCTGCGACCTTCCTGCCCGATCTCGAGGGCAGCAGGCTCGCGCTCGATGTCGACCGATTCGTCGCCTCTACGGCTATGGCCGACGTGGCGCGGTGGCGTGCCGGCGCGCTGGGGGATGAACCGTTCCTGCTTGCGCTCAACCTGGGCGCGTCCTCGATGCGAGAGGACGGCCTGGCCGTCGAGCTGGTCGCACGGGCGAGGAGATTCGGTCTCGCGCCGGAGTCGCTGCTGATCGAGCTGCCTGAGGGGATGCACGATTTCGACGAGCAGGTCATGCGGGAGTTTCGCATGTCTGGGGCGAGCCTGGCGATTGATGATTTCGGCACGCAGCATTCGAACCTCGACCGGCTGCTGAGCGTCGAGCCAAGGGTGGCGAAGCTCGATCGCTCGCTGGTCGCGGGGCTCGGGAGCTCAGATGGCGAAGGAGAGGCCGTCGTCGTCGCTACGCTCGCCGAAATGTGCGCGCAGCTGGGAATCGAGCTCATCGCCGAGGGCACCGAGACCGCAGAACAGATCCAGGCGCTTCAGGCCTTCGGGATCACGAACTTCCAGGGCTTCCACTTCGCCACACCCCAGCCGGCGCTGGAATTCGAGGCGGGGTGGGTCGGCGGATCTATCGTGCCGAGCACTTTCGAGATCTGATCCCTGGGCGCTAGATCGCCCGCACGATGAACACCGCGCCGACGATCCAGGGCACGAGGCACACGCGCAGCACGACCAGCCAGGCGGATGCCGAGAGGCGGTCCTGGCCGGCTGATCGATGTGCGAGTTTGGGGGGCGTGGGGGCATGGTCGGTAGCCAACGCGACCGTCGTTAAATCGGGCTCACACCCGGCCTACGACGTGAGTGGTTCCAGGGAGTCCGAGCCGGTTGACGGCTCTGGGCAAGACGCGTTGGGTGAAGCCGTTTCCACAACGACCAGTCGTCACGACAGGGAAGGCACGAATGTTGATTCGAGTAGCAGTTGGTTTGCTGGCGGTGATTGGCCTTCTGGCGATCGTGGCCGGAGTGAAGAAGCGCCGCATCATCGATCACCTCTCCGGCCGGACGCCGGAGGAGGCACGGCAGATCGTGGTCGACAAGGCGTCGCCACGGGTCGGACCGGAGAAGGCGGAGAGGATCGCCGATCGGGTCGTCGCCAAGCTCGACGAGCACGGCCTCTTGGCTGACGCCGCCTAGCCGCGAGCGGCACGCGAGATGGCGAGAAACTCGTCCAGGTTCACCTTGGCGATCGTTTCGCCGATCAGGTCGACAGGCACGTCGTCCAGCTTCCGGAAGCGGACGCACGACTTCCCCATGTCGAGTTTCTTGCCCGTCTCCGCGTAGCGTTCCCTGAACCAGTCCTCCAGCTCAGAGTCGGAGTAGACGGTCGTGAGGTACACGGCCATATGGTTCTTCTGGGACGCGAGCGCCGCGTACATCAGTGGCTTGCCGTTGTACGTGTCGGGAAAGGTTTCGAGGGGAACCTCGTAGGAGATCATTCCCCAGTTCATGGCCTCGACGACTCCCTCGGGAAGGTTGTCGAGGATCGCCCGACGCACTTCGGTAAGCGCTTCCCTCCGGTCGTCAGGAAGCTCACCGAGATAGTCCGCAACGGTCTTAGCCTTGCTGTGGGCCATGGTTGCTTTTGTACCAGCCGCTGAGTGCGCGCCGCAATTCACGACGTTCCGCAGTAGGCACGGATTCCCGCTTCCCAAGCGGCTTCTCGCCGGCTGGCCTACGGGGAGGTTCAGCCTTTCACCGCTGAGCCTGGTCGGTTGGGTGTTCGGGGAAGCAGCGCCTACGGCGCTTGGCTGTAGCGCGGGTCGAGGAATGCGACCCGCGTGCTGCCAACTTGGATCCCCTCCGCGGTCTCTCCGGAGCCGAGATCCACGACGACGCGCTGAGCCATTCCGGGTATGCCGTGGTAGCCAAACGGCTTCACCTCTGTGACGTCGACGAACTTCGCATTCCCGCTGGGAAAGCGAAGAGACATCGTGTCGCCTGCCCGGAATCGGCCCATGGCAGCAGGCTAGCCGCAAGCGACCAAGAGCGGTAAACGCGATCCTCTTCATCTTCGCCCCGGCGATCCCGGACTCATCTGGCTCCCCGCGGCATCCGGACGGTTCAGGTACGAGCCGCGGTGACAACTTTGCCCGTCCGCTGGCCTCGGCTTGCCCGGTAGCACTAGAGTGCCGCCCATGAGCGACGACCCCTGGGAGACGTGGGAGGCTCAATTCGAGCAAGAGCGCGAACCTCGCCGGCGCCGGCCCCTACGGCCGACCGACTACATCCTCATGGCCGGGGTCGCCATCGTTTTCATGCTCGGCTCGATCATCATCATTGGCGGAGCGCTGGTCATTGAACCGGGTGCCACTCAGCAAACCTCGGAGTGGCGGCTCACCAGCCCGTCGAGTGAATGCCGAGCTACTGACGCTGCCGGCCACGAGTTCGGCGGACAGCTGACGAACTTCTCAGACGTCTCTCGTGACTTCCGGGTGAACGTGGCGTTCGAGGTCGATGGCCGTCGGGTGGCCACCGCCAGTCAGAACCTCAACGGTATTGCCCCCGGAGCCACGGCGATTGTCGCGATCAGCTCACCGGCGGTCTTTCCGGAAGGGATACCGGACGTGACCTGTCGCGCCGAGGTCCGGCACACGCCCAGCTAGGCGAGCCGTTTCTCGGCCCAGGCGACGGTGAAGTCGCGAAGAGCGGCCGCCGCGGGCGAAACCTGTTTCGGGTCTGCTCTCCAGGCGATCCCGACCGTTCGCTCAAGGCGCTTTGGTCCAACTCGGGACACCGCGACCAGCGCCCCTGGCGCCTCGGCGAGAGAGGCCGGTACAAGCGCAACGCCGAGACCCTCGGCGACGAACTCCCTGGCGCTTGCCAGGTCGCTGGTCTCGAGGCGCGGTTCAGGCGGCACCCCGGCCGACCGCAGCGCGGCATCTACCAAGAGGGACTCTCGAACCTCAAGGCCCAGCTCGAGGCCTAAGAGTGATCAGCCGGCCACCCCGGAATCGAAGACCACCGGGGTAGCTGGCAAACTGCGGCGCGGATGACGACTGACGCGCCAGATGACATTCCGCCACACCGTTACGACGCCGCCCTTGCCGATCAGATCGAACGCAAGTGGCAAGAGCGGTGGCGCGAGCGGGGCACGTATGAGACGCCGAACCCGGTAGGCGAGCTCTCCAGCGGCTTCGACAAGGTCGCCGACAAGCCAAAGCTCTTCGTCATGGACATGTTCCCGTACCCGTCGGGTTCGGGGCTGCATGTCGGCCACCCGCTCGGCTACATCGGTACCGATGTCTACGCCCGCTTCATGCGGATGACAGGGCGCAACGTGCTGCACACGATGGGCTATGACGCCTTTGGTCTGCCGGCGGAGGAACACGCCCGCCAAACCGGGCAGCACCCGAGGGAGAACACCGAGGCGAACATCGCCAACATGCGCAGCCAGTTGGCGCGCTTGGGGCTCGGCCACGACGCCCGGCGCGAGATCGCGACCACCGATGTCGGCTACTACCGGTGGACCCAGTGGATCTTTCTTCAGATCTACAACAGCTGGTACGACCGCGAGCGAGCGGTTGCCCGGCCCATCTCAGAGCTCGTCGACGAGTTCGCGTCGGGCAAGAGGGCATTGGATGACGGCCGGGTCTGGGCCGAGCTCGACGCTGCGGGCCGCAACGACGTGTTGAACGGTTACCGCTTGGCGTACCTCGACGAGGCCCCGGTGAACTGGTGCCCCGCCCTGGGCACGGTGCTGGCCAACGAGGAGGTCACCGCCGAGGGGCGCAGCGAGCGCGGCAACCACCCGGTGTTCAAGCGCCCGCTGAAGCAGTGGAAGATGCGCATCACCGAGTACGCCGATCGTTTGATCGAAGACCTGGACCACATCGACTGGTTCGAGTCCGTGAAGGCGATGCAGCGGAACTGGATTGGGCGCAGTGAAGGTGCCAACGTCGGCTTCCCAGCCGGCGCGACGACCATCGAAGTCTTCACGACTCGCCCCGACACGCTCTTCGGTGCGACGTACATGGTGCTGGCCCCCGAGCACCCGCTCGTGGATGAACTTGTCGCGACGAACTGGCCCGACGGAACCAAGGACGCATGGACAGGCGGGCATGACGCTCCTGCCACGGCGGTCGCCGTCTACCGAGAGCTCGCCGCGTCGAAGACCGATCTCGACCGACAAGCCGAAGGGCGTGAGAAGACCGGCGTTTTCACGGGAGCCTTTGCCGAGAACCCGGTCAACGGCGCCCAGATCCCCATCTTTATCGCCGACTACGTCCTGATGGGCTACGGCACCGGCGCGATCATGGCCGTGCCCGGCCAGGATGAGCGCGACTGGGAGTTCGCCGAGATCTTCGAGCTCCCGATCATCCGGACCGTCCAGCCGCCTGAGGACTTTGAGGGCGATGCCTACGCCGGCGACGGTCCGGCGATCAACAGCGACTTCCTCGACGGCATGGGTGTTGAGGACGCCAAGCGGACGATGATCTCCTCGCTCGAAGACAAGGGCGTCGGGGAAGGCACGATCACCTACAAGCTCCGCGACTGGCTCTTCAGCCGGCAGCGCTATTGGGGGGAGCCGTTCCCGATCGTCTACGACGAGGCCGGCGACGCGCATGGCTTGCCTGAGGAGATGCTGCCGGTCCAGTTGCCGGAGCTGATCGACTGGGCACCACGCGCACTCGACGAAAACAGCGAACCGGAGCCACCACTTGGTCGTGCCGAGGAGTGGGCCACGCTTGAGCTGGATCTCGGAGATGGACCTCAGACCTATCGGCGCGAGTTGAACACCATGCCCCAGTGGGCGGGCTCGTGCTGGTACTACCTGCGCTACATCGACCCGACCAACACCGAGGTCGTCGCCGATCCGGAGACGGAGCGTTATTGGATGACCGACGCCGATGGGGGCATCGGCGGAGTCGACCTCTACGTCGGCGGCGTCGAGCACGCGGTCTTGCACCTTTTGTATGCCCGCTTCTGGCACAAGGTGCTCTTTGACCTTGGCCACGTCTCGGGGCCGGAGCCCTTCCAGCGCCTGTTCAACCAGGGCTACATCCAGGCTGCGGCCTTCCAGGACTCACGCGGTGTCTATGTCGATGCCACCGCCATCGAGGAGCGAGACGGCGAGTTCTTCCACGAGGGGCAGCCAGTCACCCGCAGCTTCGGGAAGATGGGCAAGTCGCTGAAGAATTCCGTGACCCCGGACGAGATGTACGCCCAGTTCGGCGCGGACACCTTGCGCCTCTACGAGATGTTCATGGGCCCGCTCGATCAGGACCGGCCTTGGGAGACGCGATCGGTCACCGGGTCGATGCGCCTATTGCAGCGTGTGTGGCGAAACCTCGTCGATGAGGACACTGGTGAGGTCACGGTCAACGACGACGAGCCATCCGAGGATCTTCTGCGGGTACTGCACCGCACCATTGAGGCGGTCGCCTCCGACATGGATGGGTTGAGGTTCAACACGGCGATCGCGCGGATCACCGAGTTGAACAACGAGCTCACCAAGCTCGAGGGTCCGACGCCCCGCACGATCGCCGATCCATTGGTGCGCATGCTCAGTCCCCTTGTACCGCACGTGGCCGAGGAGCTGTGGGAGCGTCTCGACAACAAGGACTCGGTCGTCTACGCGACGTTTCCCGAGGCTGATCCGAAATACCTCGTCGAGGACACGATCGAGCTGCCCGTTCACGTCAACGGCAAGATGCGCAGCTCCATCAGCGTGTCCTCCGACGCATCTGAGAAAACGATCAAAGAGGCTGCACTAGCCGACCCGAAGGTGATCGAGCGCATGGACGGCAAGGACGTCCGCAAGGTCATCGTCGTTCCCGGTCGCCTCGTGAATATCGTGGTTTAGGCACCAACCAACCGGGCCGGTTGGTCGGTGCTACGCACTAGCGAACGCGGGCACGCGTGACGCCGGTGTGAGGCCGGTGTGACGGTCGGGCGGTTGTCTAAGGACGCCCCCTCCGTCAAGGACCTCCGCATGCGCACCCTCCTCGCTCTGATCGGAATCGCCTCCGCACTCGTGGCGGCCAGCCTCGTTGCCGTCCCCGAGGCTGACGGCGCACGCACTTCGCCGGTTGCCCGCACCGCGCTGGAGCGTTCGGTTTTTCATGACCAGTCCAGCGCGGGTGAGGTTGCTCGACCGCCATTCGTCATCACGCGGGTGCGCTGCGCCGAGTTGCGCGGCTTCTGCAACGTGACCCGGCAGATCGAGACGCGGAAGTTCACGCTCATCGAGCGCGTTCGGGTCCGGGTGCAGTTGGAGGACAACTCCCGCCAGTGGCGCTACGCCGCAGTCGATCTTGCCGCGGACGCGAAGCTCGAGGGCGCCAGGGTGGGTCGTACGATTTGGGCTATCTCTGCGACGACGTCGGTCTCGCCCTAAGCTGCCTAATCGTTTGCCTGGATGCTGCGAAAAATTGCATTTGGCGTCCAAAATAAGAGAACATGCGAAACAGCCTCCACCGAATCACCCATACGAGTTATCCCCTCTCAGACGGGAATGATGACGTGAACGCAGACCACGTAGAAGGCCAAGAGAACCCGAAGCCGGAGACGACGTCGGTGGACGTCGCGGTATCGGGTGACATCCAGAGCAGGTTGACCTCATTGATCGACCGCGGCTGGGCCGTGGAATGGGAGCGGGGCGATCAGGTGATCTGTCACCTGATCCTGTTCTCAAGCCGTCGCGTGCAAGGCTCAGGCATCGACGCGAACTCGGCGGCCCGGGCCGCGATCGGGAAGCTCGACGCGATCTAGTTCTCGGTAGCGTGAGCGTCGTGGACGCTCGCCAGCCGACCGCGACGGAACATCGCTCCGAGATCCGGACCGGTCGGTTGCGCCTCAGGGCGCTGAGCCTGCCGGCTATCGATGCGCTGTGGCGAGAAGACACGGAGACCCTTGACGGGCTGACCGGCCTCGCGTGGCCTGCTGAGGCGCCCCCGACGCTGACGGAGCATCTGCCACTGATTCGAGGCCGCTTGGAAGACGGCGACGCCGCTACCTGGTGGGTCTGGTCGATCGCGGCCGCGAACTCCAGCGAGGTACTTGGGGCGGCAGGATTCACCGGCCCGCCCGACGACCATGGGCTGGTGTGGGTGGGCTATTCGCTCTACGCGGATCACCGCGGTATGGGCTTTGCCACCGAGGCGGTCGCTGCTCTGCTCGGTTGGGCGTTCGCTCGTGAGCAGGTCGCCGTGGTGCTCGCGACCATCGCTCCGGATAACCGTCCGAGCCAAGCCGTCGCGAGTCGTGTGGGGTTGCGCTTTCACCGCCATCAGAAACCGATGGACGTCTACCGGGTGACGCGCGGGCAGTGGGAGGCCGGGGCGTGATCGTCGATCGCGTCGATCCCCAGGCATTGGAGGCGGCGTTGTCGCCGCCGCTGGCAGGACCCGTCGAGTGGCATTCCGAGGTCGGGTCCACGAACGACCTCGCCGCCGCGCTGGCCCGCTCCGGTTCGCCTGAGGGCACGGTGGTCGGCGCCGATCACCAAACGGCGGGCCGGGGTCGCCGGGGGCGCGATTGGCAGGACGGTGGGTCAGACATCGCCATGTCGTTCATCTTGAGGCCAGGGCGCTCGCGCGCGGCGAGCCTGTTGCCGTTGCTTGTCGCGCTGGGTGTGGCTGAGGGGCTTGCGGGGCTGGTCGAGGACCGCGTCGAGCTGATCTGGCCAAACGATGTCGTAACAGGCGGGCGAAAGCTCAGCGGGATCCTGTGCGAGTTGGCCTGGCAGGCGGGGGTCGCGCAATGGGTGGTGGCCGGAGTCGGAATCAACGTTGGACCGGTGCCGCCCGTGCCCGACGCGCGTTGGCAGCCGGCCTCCCTCCGCGAAGGCGGATTCATGGGATCGCGCCAAGACGTGGTGCGTGCGGTGCTCGGCGCGATCGGCCGGTACTACTCCATGTGGCAGGCGGTCGGTGGGGCGGGCGTGGTCAGTGGGTTTGCCTCGCGGGACGCGCTCAAGGGGCGGACGATCGAGGTGGACCTCGACGACGGTTCCGGTCTCGTCAGTGGCGAGGCCGCCGGCATCGACCCGCAGGGGCGACTGCGAGTGCTCACTTCAGAGGGCGAGCGTCAGTTCGCCGCGGGCGAGGTCGTGAGGGTCGGCCACTGATGCGGGCCGCCGTTTACCACGGGGCCGGCCGGGTGAGCCTGGACGAGGTTCCGGAACCGGCGCTTCCATTGGGCGGTCTGCTGGTCGAGGTGAACGCCTGCGGCATCTGCGGTTCAGATCTCATGAACTGGTATCAAGACACCAAGGCGCCAACGGTGCTCGGGCACGAGCCGGTTGGGTTGGTGCTTGACGGTGAGGTGGGGCAGATCGGTCCCGGTGACCGGGTGTATGTCCATCACCACGTTCCATGCCTGGACTGCGATCTGTGTCGTGCCGGGCGCGACACCCTCTGCGCGAATTTCCGCAGCAGTCGCATCGAGCCCGGAGGCTTGGCCGAGCGCATTGCCGTGCCGGATGAGATCGCCCGACTGGACGTGCTGCCCATTCCGGACGACCTGAGCGACGCGGCGGCATCCATCATCGAGCCGCTCGGCTGTGTGCTGCGAGGCCAGCGGCTGGCCGGTGTGCGGGCGGGCGCTCGGGTCGCCGTCGTCGGCTGCGGGTCGATGGGCTTACTGGAGATAGCCGCCGCCGTGGCGGCGGGAGCGGAGGCCGTAGTCGGTGTCGAACCGCGCGCCGATCGCCGTCAGTTGGCGGAGCGGTCCGGCCACTCCGCACTTGCCACATCCGACCCGGACGCGGTCGCCGAGGCGCTCGGTGGTCCGGCGGACGCCGTGTTCGTTTGTACCTCCAACGCGGAGGCCATCGCATCGGCACTCCACCTTGCCGGTCCCGGGGGCGTGGTCCAGCTGTTTGCTCCGCCGAAGCCCGGTACGCCCATCACGTTGGATCTGGGTGCGGTCTGGTGGCGTGAAGTCACGATCCAGTCCACCTACTCCGCGGGGCCTGAGGACACCCGCGCTGCGCTTGCCTTGCTCTCCCGGGGTCGGATCGACGGGGAGGCCCTGATCAGCCACCGGGTGCCGCTGGAGGCTGTCGAGGAGGCGTTCCGTCTCGCGCGAAGCGGAGACGCCGTCAAAGTCCTCGTTCAGATGACCTGAAGCCTCCGGCGATGGGGTCATATGACGCCTTCCGCAGGGAGTTCTTCGAGGGCTCTGCGATATAGTCCCGCGGCCGGCGTCTCGACGCGTGGTGAACGTAGCTCAGCTGGTAGAGCTCTGGCTTGTGGTGCCGGCGGTCGCGGGTTCGAGTCCCGTCGTTCACCCTTTGAAACGAGGCGCTGGCCGGCGGGCGTGGCGGAACTGGCAGACGCGCTAGGTTTAGGTCCTAGTGGGGGAAACCCCGTGGAGGTTCGAGTCCTCTCGCCCGCATATGCCCATAACCGCTGAAAAAACCAAGCTCGAGGACGACAAGGTTCGTCTCGACGTCGTCGTCTCTGGGGACGAGGTCGAAAAAGAGCGCTCGAAAACGCTGCAGCGTCTCGGCCGCGAGGTTCGCGTCCCCGGCTTCCGGCCCGGCAAGGTGCCGGCCGAGGTCGTGCTCAAGCGTGTCGGACAGGACGTGGCCAACGACGAGCTGCTCAAAGACGCGCTCGGCAACTGGTACCACACCGCGTTGCACGAGGCTGATCTGCCTCATCCGGTGGCCGATCCGGAGATCAATCTGAACGCGGTGCCAGAACAGGGTGACCTGATCTTCAGCGCCACGATCCAGCTGCGGCCTACGCCCAAGCTTGGCTAGTACAAGGGCCTTGAGGTTCCCAAGGACCTCGCCGAGATTCCGGAAGGCGCGGTAGACGCACAGCTGGAGGAGCTGCGCACAGCCGCGGCATCCTTGGAGCCCGTCGATCGCCCGGCCGCCAACGGCGACTACATCAGCATCGACTTCGAGGGGCGTCGCGGAGGTAAGCGGATGCGTGATGCCGCGGCCCGTGACTACGTCGTAGAGCTTGGTGCCGACAAACTCGTCGCCGGCTTCGACGAGAAGCTCGTCGGCTTGCCCCCCGGCGAGAGCACGACCTTCAGCATCACCTATTCCAAGGCCGACCAGAGGGCGCAGCTTCGCGGCACTCAGGTCGACTACACCGTCAAGGTGAAGCAGGTCTTCGAGTTGACCCCGCCGGACCTCGACGACGGTTTCGTGCCGGAGATCTCCGAGTTCGCGACGCTCGATGAGCTACGCGGAGAGATCGAGGAGCGCTACCAGGAGCAGGCTGAGGCCGCGGCTGAGGAAATGTTCCGCCGCCGCGTGATCGATGAGGTCGTGAAGAACTCAGAGATCAAGGTTCCGCCCGAAATGCGCTCGGAGCGCATCCAGGAGATGTTGCGCGAAGGCCAGTCGCGTCTTCCCGAGGGCATCACGTTGGAGCAGTACGTCACCTCCCGCGGGCAGAGCATGGACCAGCTGGTCTCCGAGCTCGCGCCCGAGGCGGAGATGTCGGTGGCGCGCGAGCTGATCGTCGAAGCGATTGTCGAGGCCGAGGGCATCGAGGTCAGCGACGACGAGGTCGCGACCCAGATTCGTGAGGACGCCGAGAGTGGGGGCAAGGACCCCGACGAGCTCGCGGCCGAGGTGGATCGGCTCAACGGTCGGGACAAGCTGCGCGAGGACATTGCGCTGCGCCGCGCCGTGGACGTCCTCGTCGAGGAGGCCGTGCCGATCGCACCCGAGACAGCGGAAGCGCGCGAGAAGATCTGGACGCCGGAGGACGAAAAGAAGGAACCCGGAGAACTCTGGACTCCCGGCTCAGGGCCGGCCAAACCACAAGGCGGATCCGCATGAGCCCACTCATCCCCATGGTTGTCGAGCAGACCTCTCGCGGCGAGCGGTCTTTTGACATCTACTCGCGGCTGCTCAACGAGCGGATCATTTTCCTCGGGACCCCGATCGACGATCAGATCGCGAATCTCATCGTGGCGCAGTTGCTGCACCTCGAGAGCGAGGATCCTGAAAAAGACATTTCGATCTACATCAACAGCCCCGGCGGGTCGGTCTACTCGGGTTTGGCGATCTACGACACGATGCAGTTCATCAAGCCTGACGTGCAGACGATCTGCGTCGGCATCGCGATGAGCATGGGCGCTCTGTTGCTGTCAGCCGGCGCGGAGGGCAAGCGGATGGCTCTGCCCAACGCCAAGATCCTGATCCATCAGGTGAGCAGCGGCTTTTCCGGGCAGGCCACCGACATTGAGATCCATGCGCGCGAGGTCCTGGGACTGCGCAAGCGCCTCGACGAGATCATCGCCAAGCACACGGGGAAGACCGTCGAGGAAGTCTCCGGCGATACCGACCGCGACTACTTCATGACGGCCGCAGAGGCCGCCGAGTACGGCATCGTCGACCGCGTGATCGAGAGCCACTAGACGACGCCAGTATTGCCTGATGTGCAACAAAGACGCGGGCATGCACTGGGCCACCCTGTTTAAATCCCCTGCCGATGGCGAAGACAACGAGTAGTCAAGACGAGCAGCTGCTGTGCAGCTTTTGTGGCAAGTCCCAGCGACAGGTCAAGAAGCTGATCGCCGGTCCCGGCGTCTACATCTGCGACGAGTGCATCGATCTCTGTAACGAGATCATCAACGAGGAGTTGGCCCCCGAGCCGACCCTCGATCCGGAGGAGCTCCCCCGGCCGACGGAGATCTACTCCGTCCTGAACGACTATGTGGTCGGTCAGGAAGAGGCCAAGCGAACGCTCTCGGTAGCGGTCTACAACCACTACAAGCGCGTGAACATGACCGGCTCCACCGAGTCGGAATGCGAGCTCCAGAAGAGCAACATCCTGCTGCTTGGCCCTACGGGCTGTGGCAAGACGCTGCTGGCTCAGACCCTGGCGCGCATCCTGAACGTCCCGTTCGCGATCGCTGACGCCACGGCACTGACCGAGGCCGGCTACGTCGGTGAGGACGTCGAGAACATCCTCCTGAAGCTGATCCAGGCCGCCGACTTCGATGTGAAGCGCGCCGAGACCGGGATTATCTACATCGATGAGGTCGACAAGATCGCCCGCAAGGCGGACAACCCGTCGATCACCCGCGATGTCTCCGGTGAGGGCGTGCAGCAGGCACTGCTCAAGATCCTGGAGGGCACCGTTGCCTCCGTGCCGCCCCAAGGCGGCCGCAAGCACCCGCACCAAGAGTTCCTCACGATCGACACCACGAACATCCTGTTCATCTGTGGCGGCGCGTTCGCGGAGATCGAAAAGGTGATCGACCGGCGGATCGGCAACCAGGGCGTCGGCTTCGCCGCCGAGGTTCAGGGCAAGACCGAGGCCGATCTTCATGAGCGCCTGTCACAGGTTCTCCCTGAGGACCTCGCCAACTACGGCCTCATCCCCGAGTTCATCGGCCGCTTGCCGGTGGTCTCGGCGGTCCATCAGCTCTCGCGCGATGATCTCGTGCGGATTCTCAAAGAGCCGAAGAACGCGTTGGTGTCTCAGTACAAGCAGTTCTTCGACTTCGACGAGATCGAGCTGGTCTTCGCCGAGGACTCGCTGGCGGCGATCGCCCAAAAGGCGCTCGAGCGAGGCGCTGGGGCACGTGGACTGCGATCGATCATCGAGAGCGCTCTGCTCGACGTGATGTTCGAGCTGCCGTCCCGCGACGACGTGCGTAAGTGCGTAGTGACCAAGGAGACGATCACCAAGGATCTGCCTCCGACTCTTGTTACCGAGGCCACCGATGTCTCGGACGCCGAGCCTGATCAGCGGCTCGCCGAAGGGTCTGCCTAGCCTCCGCCGTGGCGGCGTCTGACCGCTACGAGCCAGGCGACGCCGAGCCTCGCTGGCTGAACGCCTGGGTGGAGTCCGGCGTACTGGATCCCGATCCGGCGAAGCCGGGCGACGCGTACACGATCGCCATTCCGCCCCCGAACGTCACGGGGGTGCTGCACATGGGGCACGCCCTGAACAACACGATTCAGGACGTGTTGATCCGCTCACGCCGTATGGCCGGCGACCAGGTGAAGTGGATCTGCGGCACCGACCACGCCGGAATCGCCACTCAGGCGGTTGTCGAGAAGGACCTCGCCGCCCAAGAAGGCAAGAGCCGTCACGACCTCGGCCGCGACGCCTTCCTCGAGCGGGTGTGGGAGTGGCGCGAGGAATATGGCGGCACGATCGTCAGCCAGCTCAAACGTCTTGGCGCGACCCTCGACTACGGCAACGAGCGATTCACCATGGACGAGGCGTATGCCAAGTCCGTGCTGCACGTGTTCGTGGACATGTACGAGAAGGGGTACATCTACCGCGACAACTTCATGGTCAACTGGGACCCGGGGCTCGGCTCGGCCATCTCCGACCTGGAGGTCGACGACCGCGAGGTCCATGACACCTTGGTGGAGATCGCCTACCCGCTGTCCAGCGGCGACGGGGAGATCGTGGTCGCGACGGTTCGTCCTGAGACCATGCTTGGAGATACGGCCGTCGCCGTGAGCCCAAACGATGAGCGCTACTCCCATCTGATCGGCCAGAGCTGCGTCTTGCCGCTGGTCGGGCGGGAGCTGCCGATCATCGGCGACGACTACGTGGACCCGGAGTTTGGCACCGGCGCGCTG
>CAMYIK010000018.1 GCA_947258365.1 uncultured Thermoleophilia bacterium
ATCCGCACCTTCAAGGACCGCTACCGCTCGACTGATGTCCTGATCATCGACGACATCCAGTCTCTCGAGGGCAAGGAGGAAACTCAGGAGGAGTTCTTCCACACGTTCAACGCCCTCCACGACGGCGGCAAACAGATCGTCATCTCCTCGGACCGGCCACCGAAGGCGATCAAGACGCTCGAGGACCGGTTGCGCTCCCGCTTTGAGATGGGACTGATGACCGACATCCAACCGCCCGACCTCGAGACGCGCATCGCCATCCTCACCAATCGGGTCGAGGGAGAGCGATACGAGCTCCACGATCCCGAGGTGCTCAACTTCATCGCCTCGCGCGTGTCGACCAACGTGCGTGCCCTGGAAGGTGCGCTCATTCGTGTCGTCGCCCACAGCTCGATCTCCGGGCGGCCCATTACCGCCGATCTTGCTCGCGAGGTGCTCGAGGAGTACTTCCCGGCCGACGAAGCGCCACTGACGATCGAGGCGATCCAGCAGGAGGTGTGCTCCCACTACGGGGTATCCCTCGAAGAGCTCGTCAGCGAACGGCGCACTCGACGAATCGTCACTCCGCGCCAGGTGGCCATGTACCTCTCTCGTGAGCTGACCGATGCCTCACTACCGGCTATCGGCCGCTCCTTCGGAGGCCGGGATCACACCACGGTCTTGCACGCGGTCGAGAAGATCAAAAAACAGATGGCGGACCAGGGCGCGCTGTACTCAGCCGTGCGAGTTCTCCACACCCGCCTGGCCCAAGAAAGGTGACCTCACCGCCACTTCGCAAGTGGGGAGAAGCCGGTGCAGAACCGGCCACCCCCCTCCACAACATCCACTGCGGCGTCCGTCCTCGTCGCTTAGCTGTTGATAGACAGCCTTTTGTCCACGGGCGGACCACAGCCTGTCCCGAGGTTGTTAACGGTCAGAAAGCGTCGGAGAGCAGGGAAAAGTTCGGTCGTGCACGCCGTCAACACCCCCTACTACCTCTACTACTAATTTCAATAGGTAATAAAGAGAATGGTGGTCGGCCCATGAACTGTGGGAATGTCGCGCCCCCAGGAGGCCCCCTTTGCGTTTGACCTGCCGCCGTGAGGAACTCGCCGCCACTCTCGGCTCGGCCGCCAGAGCAACCTCGGCCAAGAGCACGATCCAGATCCTGTCGCACGTGCTCATCACCGCGAACGACGGACAGGCCGAGATCGCCGCGACCGACATGGAGCTTTCGATCCGTGTGCCGCTGAAGGCCGACATCACCGAATCCGGCGCGGTGGCACTGCCGCGGATCGCCGGAGACATCGTCCGGTCAATGCCCGAAGGCGACGTCGTGCTGGAGCACCGTCAGAACGAAGGCGTGCTGTCGCTGTCAGCCGGCAGGTCCCGGTTCTCGCTGAACTGTCTTCAGGCCTCCGATTTCCCGGAGCTCCCGGCAGGCGACGACGACGCGCTCACCATCGAGGCCTCCGCGCTGGTCGCCGCGATCGACGTCGTCGCGCGCGCCGCCTCTCGAGACGAAACCCGACCCGTGCTCACCGGTGCCCTGCTGCGTGTGGGACCCGACGGGCTCACGATGGTGGCGACCGATTCGTATCGGCTCGCCGTCCGAGAGACCGGGCTCGAGCAGGCGCCGAGCGAGCTGAGTGAAGCGATCATTCCCGCGAGGGCTCTGACCGAGGTCGCCCGCCTCTCGACGGCCTCGTCAGCGGAGAGCCTCGAAGTCGCGATTACTGAGTCGCAGGCGGTCTTCCGGGTTGACGGCACGCGGGTGACGGCCAGACTGATCGACGGCCAGTTCCCCGACTACCGCCAGCTCGTGCCCGACGAGTTCGAGCACGACGTGGTCTTTGATCGCGCCGAGTTGTCGGCGGTACTGGCGCGCATCGGCGTGCTGGCCCAGCGCAACAGCCCCGTCCGGATGGCCTTTGAGGAAGGCCAGGTCACGATTTCGACCGTCTCCGACCAGGTCGGCGTCGGCGAGGAGAGCCTTCCTGTGCTCTTTTCCGGCGAGCCTCTGGAGATCGGTTTCAACGTGGAGTACCTCCGCGCCGGCGTCGAGAGTTGCACCGGCGACGAACTACGGATCGGGTTGATTAGTCCACTGCGTCCTGGTCTCCTGCGCGGAGACGACGACAGCTTCCGCTACCTATTGATGCCCATCCGTCTCAACGCGTGACCGAGCCCTGGCGGGCGTGGGCGGTGAGCGTCACCGACCTGCGCTGCTGGGACCGCGCGCGGATCGATTTGGAGCCGGGACTGGTCGTGATTTGGGGGCCCAACGGCGCGGGTAAGACTTCTCTCATCGAGGCTCTGACGATGGGATGTCTGGGCGTCTCGCCCCGCACTTCGCGTGAGGCGGAGATCGTTCGGCACGGAGCCGAGGCGGCGCGCGTCGAGCTCAGCCTCGACGGACCGGATGGTCGGCGCGAGCGCGCCATCGGATACGCCCCTCGACGTGGACGGCGCATGTCGATTGACGACGCGCCGGTCCGGGCCCTCGGAGAGTGGTCGGTCCCGGGTGCGGTGCTGGTCTTCATTCCGGATGAGCTGCGCATCGTGAAAGGGCCGCCCGCCGCGCGCCGGCGCCACCTCGACCGTTTGCTCGAGGCGTCGTGGCCGGGATATCGCGAGGCTTCGAGTGGATACAAGGAAGCGATCTCCCAACGAAACGCGCTGCTGCGCCGGGTGCGATCCGGTGAGGCGGGCGTCGGGGAGTTGGCACCCTGGGAGACGCAAATGGTTCCGCTCGCCGTCGAGATCATTCGAGCTCGTCGTCAGGCAATCTCCGACCTTCAGGGTCCCTTTCAACGTTGGCTGGAGTCCTTGGGCGGCGGACCAGAAGGTCAATTGCGCCTGGATCCGTCTCCTTCGTCGCTGCGCGATGTGCCCGACGACGAGCTCGAGGGGGTGATCTTCGGATTCATCCAGGAGCGGCGTCCCCGGGACATCGGCGCCGCGCAGACCCTCTCCGGTCCGCACCGCGACGATGTCGGGCTCTGGTCCGGAGACCTCGATCTTCGATCCTCGGGCAGCCAGGGTGAGCAGCGAACCGCCGCGCTCGCGCTGACCCTTGCGCACCGTGACTATCTGTCAGACGTCGCGGCGCGGCCGATTCTGCTGCTCGACGACGCGCTCAGCGAGCTGGACCCTGATCGCCGCCAACGCGTGCTGCACGCGGTGGGTGACGGGGGTCAGACCCTGATCACGACGGCCGATCCGGCCGTAGCCGAGATTGCTCGCGCGGGGTCGGCACAGGTGTTGCATATCGAGGACGGACATGTCGCGAAGATGGGGTAGACGCCGCCGAGACCCGCTGCGCGTCGCGGACCGTCTGGGCCGGTTCACTCGCCCGGGCGGGGCACCGGCCGGCACCGGAATCGGTTTGCTGCGCGACAAATGGCCCACCGTCGCCGGGGAGCAGGTGGCGCGATATTCGACTCCGCTTCGCAGGAGTCGGGCCGGGGTGCTCACGATTGCCTGCTCAGATGGAACATGGGCACAGGAGCTCTCCGCCCGCCACGACATGCTCATCGATGGGCTGCGGCGTGAGGCGCCGGACATTCCGCTGTCGAAACTTCGCTTTTCGATCTCGGAATCGGCGACCCGACAACCGTCAGAGGACGACCGGCCGCCCCCGCCCCCACCTCCTCCCGGGGCCGCCGCGAAGCAGGCCGCGAAACGCCTGGTGGAAGGTGTTGAGGACGACCAACTACGCGAGTTGTTGGAGCGCGCGGCCGCCCAGGGGCTCGAACGGCGCCAAAGCTGAGCACTTTTCCTGCAAATTGACACATTCTTCGGGCATTCCAGCGTGCTTCGCTGCTACAATCCAGCGACCGTACGAGGAGTGATTTGAGCCAGTCCACAACGGATACCCAGGACCCGGAGACCACCGGCTATGACGCCGGCGACATCACCGTCCTGGAGGGACTTGAGGCGGTACGCCGCCGGCCGGGTATGTACATCGGCACTACGGGTCCACGGGGTCTGCACCACCTGGTTTACGAGGTGGTCGACAACAGCGTCGATGAGGCACTCGCAGGCCACTGCACGAGTATCGAGGTAACCCTCCACCCGGAGGGCAGCTGTACCGTCCGCGACGACGGCCGCGGTATCCCGGTCGCGGCCATGGCCGACCAAGAGGGCAGGAGCGCCCTCGAGGTCGTACTAACCGTGCTGCATGCAGGCGGAAAGTTCGGAGGAGACGGATACAAAGTCTCCGGTGGTCTGCATGGCGTCGGCGTGAGCGTGGTCAACGCGCTCTCAGAAAGCCTTCGCGCCGAGGTGCGTCGCGACGGCCGCGTCTACACCCAGGAATATCGTCGAGGAGACCCGGTCGGGGAGATGACCTCGGTTGAAGGTGGCGATGAGACGGGAACGCTGATCAGCTTCCTGCCGG
Organism: uncultured Thermoleophilia bacterium; assembly: GCA_947258365.1. Taxonomy (GTDB): domain Bacteria; phylum Actinomycetota; class Thermoleophilia; order Miltoncostaeales; family Miltoncostaeaceae; genus CAMYIK01. The sequence continues at coordinate 4,382 of CAMYIK010000018.1, forward strand.
ACGTCGACATCTTCGAGGAGCCCGAGTTCGACTTCGAAACGCTCGCGGAGCGCTTCCGCGAGACGGCCTTCCTCACCCGCGGCTTGCGGATCAAGCTGATCGACGAGCGCGCCGAGGGCAAAGAGATCGAGTTCAAGTTCGACGGCGGTATCGAGGATTTTGTCCGCCATGTGAACCAGAGCCGCGACCCACTGCATCGCGATGTGGTCTACCTCTCGGCCGAGGGCCCGGAGGGCTCCCTTGAGCTCGCGCTGCAATGGACGAGCGCCTACAGCGAGGCCATCTACACCTTCGCGAACAACATCAATACGCACGAAGGCGGCACCCACCTGACCGGCGTTCGCTCGGCACTTACGCGCACCCTGAACGACTTCGCTCGCGCCAAGAACATCCTCAAGGAGAAGGACGACAACCTGGAGGGGCCGGACGCCCGCGAGGGCCTCACCGCGATCGTCTCGGTGAAGCTCCGGGAGCCGCAATTCGAGGGTCAGACCAAGACCAAGCTCGGCAACTCGGAGATCGCCGGGTTCGTCAACCAGCTCACGGCACAGGGGCTCTCGGACTATCTCGAGGAGAACCCGACCAGTGGACGGGCGATCGTGGGCAAGGCTGTCGGCGCGGCACAGGCCCGCCTAGCGGCCCGCAAGGCTCGCGATCTCGCGCGCCGCAAGGGTGCGATGGACTCCACCAGCCTGCCGGGCAAGCTCGCGGACTGCTCGGACCGAGAGCCGGAGAACTGCGAACTGTTCCTCGTCGAGGGCGACTCGGCGGGGGGCTCCGCCGTTCAGGCGCGCCAATCGAGCTTTCAGGCGATCCTTCCCTTGCGCGGCAAGATCATCAACGTCGAGAAGGCGCGGATCGACAAGGTCCTCAGCAACAATGAGATCCAGGCCATGATCACCGCGATCGGGACCGGGATCGACGACGACTACGACGACGAAAAGCTTCGGTACCACAAGATCGTGGTCATGACCGATGCCGATGTCGACGGCGCGCACATTCGCACGCTGATCCTCACCTTCCTGTTCCAGCACATGCGCGACCTCATCGAGGCCGGGCACGTGTACATCGCCTGTCCCCCGCTCTACAAGGTGAAGGCGGGTCGACAGGAGCGCTACATGGAGAAGGACAGTGAGCTCGAAGACTGGCTCGTCGACCAGAACCTCGGCGAGATCGAGATCACTCCCGAGGGCGCCGAGTCGACGAACCTGACCAAGGCGAAGTACACCCGCTTGGTTCGCGTGCATCGCGAGTACGCCGGCTGGACTTCGGCCCTACGCGGGCACCATGGCGGTGACGTGGTCGATTTCGTGCAGCGGCATGGTCTGGTCGCTGCCCAGCCCGCCGATCTCGACGCCTTGAGCAAGGCCGTGGAGGAGGCAGACTCGGTCGGATACGAGGTGGTCGTCGACGGTGTCGACACCGTCGCGGGGACCGTCACGGCACGGTCCATTGACTCTCACAGCAGCGAAGCGCGAACTGTCGTATTGCCTCTGGAGATGTTCCTCAGTCGCGACCTGAACGGTCTGCGGAAGGCTCGAGAGAAGCTTCAGGACATCGTCGGTACGCCGGGCTTCACGTTGGAACGCGGGAACAAGCGCCGCACGGCCGAGACCTACGAGGAGCTCCGCGCCGGTCTTCTCGAGCTCTGCCGCGACGGCATCCAGCTGAGTCGATTCAAGGGTCTCGGCGAGATGAACCACGAGCAGCTCTGGGAGACCACTATGGATCCAGAGCGCCGCATTCTCATGCAGGTGGCGATGGACGACGAAGTGTCGGCCGGCCTGCTCTTCTCGACGCTGATGGGCGACAAAGTCGAACCTCGGCGCGAGTTCATCGAGAAGAACGCGCAGAGCGTGCGCTTCCTCGACGTCTAAAGGAGTCCGTTGATGTCCACGATCGACCGCCACGGGCGGATCGAGCCGCGCGAGCTCGAAAAAGAGATGCGTACCTCGTACCTCGATTACGCCATGAGCGTCATCGTTGGTCGCGCCCTGCCTGATGTGCGTGACGGGCTCAAGCCCGTTCACCGCCGGGTCCTCTACGCCATGCACGACAAGGGCCTGCAGCCGAATCGTGGCTACGTCAAGAGCGCGAACATCGTCGGAACCGTCATGGGTGAGTACCACCCGCACGGTGACTCGGCGATCTACGACACCCTGGTGCGTCTCGCCCAGGACTTCGCAAGTCGCTATCCGCTGGTAGACGGGCAGGGCAATTTCGGCTCGAGCGAGTTCGCCGCGGCCGCCATGCGGTACACCGAGGCTCGCCTGGCCTCGATCGCGACGGAGATGCTCCGTGACATCGACGAGGAGACCGTCGATTTCGCCGCAACCTACGACGACCGGCGCACCGAGCCCACCGTGCTCCCGTCCCGGGTGCCGAATCTTCTGATCAACGGCTCGTCCGGCATCGCGGTCGGTATGGCCACGAACATCCCGCCGCACAATGCCGGAGAGGTCATCGACGCGGCGATCGCGATGATCGACGACCCGGGTATCACGGTCGACGAGCTGTTGAACCACGTGACGGCACCGGACTTCCCGACGGGCGGCTTCATCGTGGGGCGCTCCGGGGTGGTCGACGCCTACCGCACCGGACGCGGTCGCGTGCTGGTCCGAGGGCGGGCGCACAACGAGCCCCTGAAGCACGGTCGGAACGCCATCGTCTTCACCGAGCTTCCCTACCAGGTCAACAAGGCTGAGTTGGTCCGGAAGATGGCGGATCTCGCGAACGAGAAGGTGCTCCCCGAGATTGCCGACCTACGAGACGAGAGTGGCCGTGACGGCCTGCGGGTGGTCGTAGAGCTTCGCCGGGACACGATCCCCGAGGTGGCGCTCAACAAGATCTTCAAGCACACCCAGGCTCAGACCACCTTCGGCGTAAACGCCATCGCCTTGGTCGACGGGGTGCCGCGCACCCTGAACCTTCAGGAGATGCTGCGCCACTACCTGGACCACCAGCGCGAGGTCATCACACGCCGATCGCGCTTCCGCCTGCGGCGCGCCGAGGCTCGGGCCCACATTCTCGAAGGCCTGCTCACGGCGCTTGGCCGTATTGACGAGGTCATCGCCCTGATCCGTGGGGCCGCCGATCCGGATGCCGCCCGCGAAGGCCTCGTGAGCACCTTCGACCTCAGCGAGGTGCAGGCCCGAGCGATCCTGGACATGCGTCTGCAGCGACTCACTCAGCTGGAATCCGACAAGGTTGAGGCCGAGCATGCCGAGCTGCAAAAGCAGATCGCCGAACTCCGGGCGATCCTCGGTGATGAGAAGCGCATCTTCGGTGTGATCCGCGAGGAGCTGCTCGAGATCCGGGGGCGTTACGCGGACGAGCGGCGCACCGAACTGATCCCGGGCGAGGGGGATCTCGACCTCGAGGATCTGATCGCCGAGGAAGAGATGGTGATCTCGATCACCCGTGCCGGCTACCTCAAGCGCCTGCCGGTCACGACCTACCGTGCCCAGCGCCGCGGCGGAAAGGGTTTGCGCGGCACCAAGGTCAAGGACGACGAGGACTACGTCGAGCACCTGTTCATCGCCTCGACGCACGACTTCTTGCTGTTTTTCACCGACCAAGGGCGCGTCTACCGCCAGAAGGTGCACCAACTTCCCCAAGGCTCGCGCGATTCTCGCGGGCGCCACGTCGTAAACGTGCTCAACCTCGTCAACGACGAGGAAATCCGTGCCGTCTTTGCGACTCGGGACTACGGCGAGGGCGAGTACTTGCTGCTCGCTACAGGAGGCGGCTCCATCAAGAAGACCGCCTTCCCCGAGTACGACACGATCTTCAAGGACAAAGGCCTGCTGGCGATCAGGCTGGTCGAAGGCGACGAGGTCATCGGTGCGACGCTCACCAACGGTGGCGAGGACATCGTGATGGTCTCCTCCGGGGGACTCACCGTGCGCTTTGACGAATCACAGGTGAAGCAGCAGGGAAGAAACACCCAGGGCGTTCGCGGCATCAAGCTCGGCAAGGACGACAAGGCGCTCGCGATGTTCGCCGTGGCGGACGATCAGGACCTGATGGTGATCACCTCCAACGGCTTCGGCAAGCGCACGCCGCTGTCGGAATACCTGGCGAAGAACCGCGGCATCATGGGCGTTCGCACGATCAAGGTCAGCGACCGAAAAGGCCAGCTCGTTACCGCCCGACCGGTACGCGACGGTCAGCAGATGCTGCTCATCTCGCTGCAGGGTCAGGTCATCCGAATCAACACCAGTGACGTCAAGCGCATGGGCCGCGCGACGGAGGGCGTCACGCTGATGAACCTGCCCGACGGCGACGAGGTCTCGGCGGTCGCCGCGGTCGCCGAGCCTGATGACGAGGACGACCACACGGTGGACGCGGCATCACCGGATGACGCAGCCACCGAGAGCTCGGCCACCGAAGACGCGTCAGCCGAGCAGGCCGACTCCTAAGGAGCGCGCCCCGCACCGGCCGCGGGCCGGCTCGCGCGGATGCATCATCGCCGCGACATCGAGGCGGCCGTAGCCCGTAAGCGGGTCGCGGCCTTTGGCGCCGATGTCGCGCGCGTTGAGGCGCGCAAGCTGCACGAGTTGCGGACCGCTCAGATCGGGCCGGGCCTGTGCGGCGAGAGCTAGTGCTCCTGCCGCGACCGCGGCGGAATGCGACGTACCCGTGGCCTTTCCGCCGCGCCGCGCCTGCGCGGGAACGTCGAGCCTCACGCCAGGAGCCATCACGTCGGGCTTCACCACGAAGCGGGACTGAGTGCGGTAGTTGGGGCCTCGTTGGCGCTTCACCGGTCCGCGGCTCGAGAAGGCGGCAACGCGCCCCCCGCCGTCGATGGCACCGACCGCCAAGACTTCGGGGTAGTCAGCCGGCGTCGTGACCGTTCGCGGGCCGGGTCCGGAGTTGCCGGCCGCCGCGACGACGGCAATGCCATTCTGCTGAAACTTCCGGATTCCGCGTCTCATCCGTACGTCCTCACGGCCGATTCGGAACGACATCAACACGACGTCCGGGCGACGCTGACCGTTGCCCGGATTTCTCAGCCACGACATCGCCCGCTGGACGGCGCGTACGTCGACATGGCCTCGAGCGTTCCCGGCGCGGGCCATCAGCACTTTGCTCCCCGGGGCAATAGAGGTGACGAACGCGGCCATCGCCGTGCCGTGGCCGTTGTCGTCGAAGGCCCCTTGGCGGTCTTCCATGAAGTTGCGGAAGCCGGCAAGGCGTCCGCGCAGCACGGGGGTGCGGGCCGCGATGCCCGTGTCGATGATGCCGACGGTCACCCCGCTGCCGTCGTATCCGGCACACCTAAGAGCGCGCGCGCCGAGCTGGTTGGCGGGAAAGCCGTAGCGCACCCGCTCCCGCTTCAGGTCAGAAGAGCCGCCTGCGCCGAGGGAGTCCGAGCCCAGCGCCGCGATCGAAGCCGCGAGCACGACGAGCACGAGGATTGTGCGTCCATGCGGGAACAACGGCGGCCACGCTGACAGGAAGCGGCGCTCGACTCAACTGGCCGCCTGGGCAGATCACTCTCCGCGGAGGCGGGCGGCGACGGCTTCCGGGGCTTGCGCGATCGCGATCACGCCGGTTCCGAGCTCCAGGCCGGCAAGAGTGCCGAGCCGTGGCACAAGGTCGATGTGCCAATGAAACGCACCGGGTCCTCCGGGCCGTCTCTGATGAACCAAGAGGTTGAGCGAGGGGGCGCCCAAGTACGAGTCGACTCGGGTGACCACCTCCAGCAGCAGTCTTCCCAGCGCGTCGAAGTCGGTGCTCTCGGTCAGATGGGTCTCCGCCTCTCGGGAGGCGATCCGCAGGGTGCCGGTGAACGGCGGCACGGCCGGGCACCACGCCGCGAAGCCCGCTTCCTGCGCCACCAGGCGCGAGTCCGCGGTATCAAGATCAGCCGCCACGGGGTCAGAGCCCGCAAAGGTCCGCTCGATCGCCAGCAACCGGGGTGGCTCCACCGGCAGACCAACGATCTGGGCATGGGTGTGTTGAAGCGATGCGCCGGCGGCTGCGCCTTGGTTCAGGAAACAGAACGGCCATAAACCGCGCGGATCGGCGGCGATCTCCTCAAGCCGCAACGCCCAGACGCGTGTGGCTCTCGACATCTCCTGCTCGGTCAGCTCCGCGAGTGCGACGACGTGCCGAGACGTAGGAACCACGACCTCGTGAATTCCCTCCTCCTCGGGGATTACCGGGAACTTGTTCGGCACGACGCGCACCGACCAGCCGGGTGTATTCGCCCCGCCGCCCGCAGGCCGCTCGGCGTACGTCTCTAGCGGGGTGTCCTGCTCCGCCCCTTCACAGAACGGGCACGGCCGTGGCGTGGGAGCTTCGGTGGCTTTGGTGTCGTGAGGGCGTGCGGAGCGCCCCGGCGCCAACAACACGGGGCCCCCAGAGACCGGGTCCCAGGCGACCGAACTCACGAGGCGGCGCGCTCCTGGTCCTCGCCCCCGGTGGCCTGATCGAGGCTCGCCTTCAGAGCGGCCATCAGATCGACGACCGGGGCGGGTTCTGCCGTCGGCTCGGGTGCGGTGGGCGTTTCACCCGCAGCCTTCGCCTCGAGGAAGTCCAACATCGCCTTGCGGGTCTCGTTGGGGTATTCCTCAGGCGTGAACGCTTTGGTCTGGCTTTCCACCAACTGAGCGGCCACGGCGAGCTCATCGTCGGAGACCTCGATGCCCTCGAGGCGCTCGACGATCTCATCGCGCTCGTTGAGGCGCACATCCTCCGGGTAGTAGAGAGTCTGTAGCGCCAGGGCACCATCAACCGGGCGCAGCAGCACCAAGTGCTCCTTAGTGCTCAGCACGAAGCGACCGAGCGCCGCCTTTCCGCTGTCCACCATTGCCTTTGCGAGCAGCGCGTACGGGCGCTCTGCGCGTTCCTGAGGCTCCAGCCAGTAGGCGCGCTCGAAATAGACCGGGTCGACCTCGTTGAGATCGACGAACTGAAGGATCTGAATCGTGCGCTCGTTCTTGACCGCGAAGCGCTCCAGCTCCACGGTCTCGATCGGGATGTATTGGCCCTTCGCGACCTCCCACCCCTTCACGAGTTCGTCCGAGCTCACCTCGACGTCGCGCTCCGGATCCCAGCGCTTCTGCTTGACGGGGCGCATGGTCTCGCGGGAGAGGTTCCGGAAGCTGATGTCCTTGCGCTGCTGCGCCAACCCGACCGCCACGGGGATCGTGACCAGTCCGAAGCTGATGAAGCCGTTCCAGATCGCACGCATGTCCGCGCTTCGCTACCCGGAGTTGCCGCTGGTTGGCGGGCCCACCGCGCCGCCGGTCGCCTTGCCGAGCAATGGTCCGATGATGTCCATGGGGAAGGGAAGGATGATCGTGCTGGACTGCTCGTTGCTCATTTCGACCATCGTCTGGAGGTAACGCAGCTGGAGCGCGGCGGGCTCGGCGGCGATCACCGTGGCGGCTTCGGTGAGCTTGGCCGAGGCCTCAAATTCACCCTGAGCGGCGATCACCTTCGCGCGACGTTCACGCTCGGCTTCTGCCTGACGAGCGAGTGCGCGCTGCATCGCGCTGGGAAGCTCGACGTCCTTCACCTCGACCACAGAGACCTTGACGCCCCAGGGCTCGGTCTGGGTGTCGATGATGCCCTGCAACTTGGCGTTGATGTCGTCGCGCTCGGTAAGCAGTTGGTCGAGGTCGACCTGACCCAAGACGCTCCGGAGCGTGGTCTGGGCGATCTGGGATGTCGCGACGAGGAAGTTCTCCACCTGGACGATGGCCCGCGCCGCGTCGATCACCCGGAAATACGCCACCGCGTTCACCGTTACCGTCACGTTGTCTCGGGTGATGACTTCCTGCGGAGGTACGTTCAGGGTGACGGTTCGCAGGTCCACCTTGACCGCGCGGTCGATGAAGGGGATCAAGAGGAACAGACCGGGGCCTTTGAGGCCGATCAGTCGACCCAACCGGAACACGACGCCGCGTTCGTACTCTCTGGCCACCTTGAGGGCAGTGAACAGGAAGATCACCGCGATGACCAAGAGGATGATCAGGAAGATCGCAACGCCACTCATCGCTACCGCCTGTCGATCTGAAAGCGCGCGGAGGATCCGCGCGATCGCCAAGCATCGTACCGCCAGACATCACCGGAGGGCGATCGGTTACGATCTCCTTGCGTGAGCGGGGCGCCAAGCAGCGACCCGGCCGAGTTGCTGCCGCACCGGCCGCCCTTCCTCTTCGTCGACGAAATCGTCGACATCGTTCCTGGACGAGAGGCACGGGCCCGGTGGCACATCGACGCCGGCGCCGACTTCTTCGCCGGGCACTTCCCCGGGCGACCGCTCCTGCCCGGAGTCCTGATGGTCGAGGCTCTGGCCCAAACCGCCGGCCTTGCGGCTGCCGCAAGCGCGGAACACGAGGGCAAGCTCGCAGTCTTCGCCGGGATCGAGAAGGTCCGATTCCGTCGCATGGTCGTGCCGGGCGAGACGCTCGACATGCATATGGAAATCACCCGCTGGCGCGGGCCGCTTGCCGAGGCCACGGGTGGCGCGACGGTCGACGGCGAGCGAACCGTGGAGGCGACAATCCGATTCGCCGTCACCGACGAGGAGAACCCGGCGTGATCGGAGTACGGAACGGCGCGAGAAAACGTGCTCGACTGGTGGCGCTCGGCGCCGAGGTTCCCGAGCGGATCGTGACCAACGAGGACATGGCCAAGATGGTCGACACCAGCGACGAGTGGATCTACTCACGCACGGGTATCAAGGAGCGTCGCTTCGTCGCCGAGGATGAGGCCGCGAGCGACCTCGCGGTGCGCGCGGGAATAAAGATCCTGGCCGAGGCCGAAATGGATCCGCTCGAGGTTGACGTACTGATCGTCCCGACGGCGAGCCCCGACCACATCTTCCCGGCGACCGCCACTTTGGTGGCAAATCGCATCGGCGCCCACCGTGCCGCGGCCTTCGACATCTTGGCCGGCTGCACCGGTTTCATCTACGGGCTCGCACAAGGCACGGCGCTGATCGAAAGTGGGTTGGCCGGAAACGTGCTGGTTCTCGGCGCCGAGGCGCTGAGCAAGATCACCGATCAGACCGATCGGAGCACGTGCATTCTGTTCGGAGATGCGGCCGCAGGGGCGATGCTGGTCGCGGCCCCAGAAGACGAGGTAACCGGTTTCCTCGGCTTTGAGCTGGGGGCCGATGGCTCTGGTGGCCAGGATCTGGTCGTTCCCGCCGGCGGTTCGCGCATGCCGGCCAAGGACGGCCCATACGAGGCCGCTCTGTCGTGCATTCAGATGAACGGCCGCGAGGTCTTCAAGTTCGCCACCCGGGTGATGGTCGAGTCCTGCACGAAGTTGCTGGAAGCTCTTGAGATGCACGTCGACGAGATCGACCTGCTCGTTGCGCATCAAGCGAACCAGCGGATCATCGATCACGCGATCAGTCGGTTGGGCATTCCGCCCGAGAAGGTCTTCAACAACCTGGAGCGCTACGGGAACACCTCCTCCGCCTCCATCCCGCTCGCGATGCTCGAAGCGCGTGAGGCGGGCATGCTCTCGCCCGGCGATATGACTCTGCTCGTCGGTTTCGGGGCGGGGCTCACCTGGGGTTCGACGGTAATGAGGTACGAGCCCACATGATCGCGCTGCTCTTTCCGGGCCAAGGTGCGCAGGAAGTTGGGATGGGGGAGGAGCTGGCGAGCGCCTTCCCGCTGGCTGAGCAGACCTTTGCCGAAGCCGATGACGTCCTCGGCTACTCGCTCAGCGAGGTCTGCTTCCAAGGCCCCGTCGAGCGGCTGACCGAAACCGACGTCTGCCAACCGGCGCTCGTGACGACCTCGATCGCCGCTTGGCGCGTCGCGGCCGAACACGGCCTCCGGGCGGACGTGGTGCTTGGTCACTCTTTGGGGGAGTACTCGGCTCTTGTCGCCGCCGGCTCGATGCCCTTCGAGACGGCTCTGCGCATCGTCGCCGAACGCGGCGCCGCGATGCACGAGGCCGCGCAGGCGCGCCCTGGGGCGATGGCCGCCCTTCTCGGCATGTCCGACGCGGACGCCGCGGCGCTCTGCGATGAGGCGGGCGACTGCTGGCCGGCGAATTACAACTGTCCGGGCCAGGTCGTGGCCTCGGGGACACGCGAGGGAATCGATCAACTGCTCGCGCTTATCGCCGAACGCGGCGGGAAGGCGACGCGGCTTGCTGTCGGCGGCGCGTTCCACTCCCCGTTGATGGAGCCGGCCGCCGAACGCCTGCGCCCCGCGCTCGAGGCGTGGGAGCCCCAAGAGCCCAAGATTCCTTTCCTTTCGACCACAACGGCAAAGCTCGAGGACGCAGCGGCGCTACGCGGCAACCTGCTGGATCAGCTGACCTCGCCGGTGCGTTTTGGTGACGCGGGACAAGCCGCCGTCGAAATGGGGGTCACAGGGGCGGTCGAGGTAGGTCCTGGCCGGGTACTCTCGGGCCTCATGAAGCGCATCAATCGCAGAATTCCGAGCCGCCAAGTCGGCGCCCCGAGCGACCTGCTGGGTCTGGAGAGCTTCTCGTGCCGGTAGCGCTCGTCACCGGCGCCAGCAAAGGCATCGGCGCCGCTTGCGCACTTGCTCTGGCCGAGGCGGGGCATGATGTCGGGATCGGCTTCGCCAACGACGCCGAGGGGGCCGAATCGACGGCGCAGGCCGTTCGCAACTTGGGCTGCCGCGCCGTCGTACATCAGGCCGACGTTTCCGATGAGGATGAAGCCGCCGGCCTGGTCAGCGCGGTCGAGGATGCTCTCGGGCCACTCGACGCACTCATCTTGAACGCGGGAATCACACGCGATGGTCCGGCGCTGCGCATGGGCGCCGCCGATTGGGGCGCGGTCATCGACACGAACCTCAGCGGCGCGTTTTATACGGTTCGCCCTGCGCTGCGGGGGATGCTCCGACGCCGAACCGGATCGATCGTGGCGATCTCATCCGTGGTCGGGCTGTCGGGCAACATCGGGCAGGCGAACTATTCCGCCGCGAAGGCGGGCATGATCGGCATGGTCAAGAGCCTGGCCCGCGAGGCCGCACCCCGAGGGGTTCGTGTGAACGCCGTGGCGCCGGGATACATCACGACAGATATGACAGCGGGCATCCCGGAACAGTTTCGTGAGCAGATTCTCGAGCACACCCCGCTGGGGCGCTTTGGCACCCCTGACGACGTCGCCGCCGCGGTGCGCTTTCTCTGCTCTGAGGATGCCGGCTTCATGACCGGCGCGGTTCTGAGCGTAGATGGAGGTATGGCGATTGGCGCCTGAGACGGGAACCCTCGCGACCCGGCACAACCTGCGACGGGTCGTCGTAACCGGGATCGGTTTGGTCACGCCGATCGGCACCGGGCGTCAAACGGTCTGGGAGGCGGCCCTGTCCGGCGTTTGCGGCGCCGGCCCCATCACCCAATTCGACCCCGGTCCGCTCACCACGAGCATCGCGTGTGAAGTCGACGACTTCGAGCCCGGCGACTTCTTGGATCGCAAGGCCGTACGCCGCTTGGACAGGTTCAGTCAATTCGCCGTAGCCGCAGGGCGCCTGGCGCTAGACGACGCGGAGCTCGAGGTCGAAGGCGACGGCAGCCGTTACGGTGCGATCGTCGGATGTGGCGTCGGTGGTCTCAAGACGTTCACCGACCAATGCGCGGTGCTCTTTGAGCGCGGCGCTGACCGTCTCTCACCGCTTTTCATCCCGACCATGGTGGCTAACATGGCCGCGGCGCAGGCCAGTCTGCAGCTCGGTCTCCGGGGGCCCTTGAGCTGCACCGCCACGGCCTGCGCATCGGGAAACCATGCAATCGGAGACGCGGCCGACCAGATCCGGTTGGGACGCGCCGACGTGATGCTCGCCGGCGGTGTGGAGTCCGGTATCACGCCCATGGGCGTCGGCGCATTCGCGGCGATGCGGGCACTGTCGACCCGCAATGACGACCCTCAGACGGCCAGCCGTCCGTTTGACGTGAGCCGCGACGGGTTCGTCTTCGGCGAAGGCGGAGCGCTCCTCGTACTCGAGAGCCTCGAGCACGCCATCACGCGTGGGCGCGAGCCGATATGCGAGGTGGCGGGGTATGGAGCGACGGGCGACGCCCATCACATCACCGAGAATGATCCGACTGGAGCTGCGCCGGCCCGCGCCATGCTCATGGCCATTGGTGAGGCGGGTCGCGACACCGAAGACGTGGACTACATCAACGCCCACGCGACAGCGACTCCCGTCGGCGACCCCAACGAGGTCACCGCGATCAAGTGGGGCCTTGGCGAGAGCGCCGCGGCAAAGGTCGCCGTGAGCTCCACCAAGTCGATGCATGGCCACTGCTTCGGCGCTGCGGGTGGCGTTGAGACCGCGCTCACGGCACTCACGATCGCCAACGGCGTCATTCCCGCGACGATCAATCTCGAAAACGTCGATCCCGTCTGTGAGGGCGTGGATCACGTCGCCAACACCCCACGCGAGGCCCGCGTCGACTTCGCGCTGAGCAATGCGTTCGGCTTCGGAGGCCACAACGCGGTCGTCGCGTTGGCGCGGCTCGAGGACGCGGCATAGCGGCTCTGGTCGGCGCTCTCAGGCGTGTCTGGCACGCCGTGAGTACCCGCATCTACGGCCCGGCGAAGTCATGCCGCGGGTTCTCTTGGATCGGAGACGAGCGCATCGCGATCGGCGCGATGCCTCATGGTGACGATTTCGATGCGCTCGAGGCCGACGGCGTCACACATGTCGTGAACTGCCGTGCCCGGACCCAGGGTTTCATCTCGCAAGATCTCTGGCGTGAGCAGGAGGTCTTCGGGCCTGACCACGTCAAGCAGGCACCCATGTGGGACAACGGGCGAAGCAAGAGCCCCCGCCTGTGGGCTGAAGCGGCCGAATCGGCGGCCCGGGCACTCGATGAGGACCCGAGCGCGAAAATCCTGGTGCACTGCCAGCAAGGCCGTCGCCGGTCGGCCATGGTCACCTACGCCATCCTCCGCCTCCGCGGGCACGATCAGAACGAGGCCGCCCGTCTCGTGCTGACCTATCGGCCGGTCGCGCGAATCGTCCCTGCGTACCGCGCATCGGTCGAAGATTGGCTCTCGCGCCGCCTCGACGCCTCTTCTATTCGGTAACGTCCGGCGCCTCGTGACCATGCGCCGCGCAACAGTGACCATCGATCGGCTCCGCCGACGGGGTGACAGTCGTAAGAAACGGCCCATCCCGGCTGACGATTCCTCCTGCCCAAAGTGCGGCAGCCATTTCAGTGAGGACGAGATGCGGCGCAACTTCCGCGTCTGCACCTCCTGTGGGCATCACTTCAAGGTCAGCGGCAAGGAGCGTCTCGACCAACTCGCCAACTTCGAGTCATGGAACGAGCTCTGGCCTGAGCTCCGCGCCGCGGATCCACTCCAGTTCACTGACCTCGAGCCGTATACGAAGCGGGTCGAGAAGGCCGAGGCAAAGGGTCTTACCGAGGCTCTGGTCGCTGGCGATCTGTCCGTCGGGCGCCAGCCGTGCGTGGCGGCGGCCATGGACTTCGGGTTCCTTGGCGGAAGCATGGGAAGCGTCGTCGGCGAGAAGCTGCTTCGCGCATGCGACCGGGCCGCCGAACGCCGGGTACCACTGATCGTCATCTCGGCATCGGGTGGCGCACGGATGCAAGAAGGCGTCCTCGCGTTGATGCAGATGTCCAAGACGGTGGTCGGCTTTGAAGCGCTCCACGAGGCCGCCGTGCCCGTGATCTCGGTGCTTGCGCACCCGACCACAGGCGGTGTCTGGGCGTCTTTCGCGGCCCTCGGTGACGTGACGTACGCCGAGCCCGGGGCACTGGTCTCCTTCTCGGGGCCACGCGTGATCGAGCAGACCACGCGAGAGAAACTGGCTCCTGACTTCGGGCTCGCAGAAACGCAGCTTCGTAATGGTCAGGTCGACGATGTCGTGGATCGCCGTGAGCTGAACGAACGACTCGAGCGTGTGATGAGGATCCTCTCGCGAGAGTCCAGCCCGGAGCCGCCGCTCGCCATGCAATGGGCCCAGCAGGGTGCATCGCGCGCGCAGCGCGCCGCCCGTGCCGTACCGCGCATGTCACGCCGTATCCGAGAGAGACTGCGCCGAGGGGAGGGGCCGCAATGAGCACATCCGCGGGTGACGCGATGCGTCGAATCGGCAACGCCATAACGCCGCATGAGCCACAAAGCACCGACCAGATCTGGGAGATCGTCCAGCTGGCGCGCCACCAGGATCGGCCGTATCCGCTCGACTACATCCCGCGGCTGCTCTCGGACTTCGAGGAGCTTCGCGGCGACCGGCTCTATCGTGACGACCCGGCGATCGTCGCCGGAATCGGTCGGTACCACGACATGCCGGTGGTCGTGATCGGCCAGCAAAAAGGCCGAGACACTCAGGAGCGCACCTACCGCAACTTCGGCATGTCGGGCCCCGAGGGCTACCGCAAGGCGATGCGCGTCATGGCTCTCGCGGAGAAGATCGGCGCGCCGGTGATCACCCTCATCGACACCCCTGGCGCTTTCCCGGGCGCGGACGCGGAGCAGCGCGGCCAAGGTGGAGCGATCGCTACCAGCATCCGCACCATGCTTCGGCTGAGCGTCCCGACCGTTGCCATCGTGGTCGGCGAGGGCTCATCGGGCGGCGCGATCGCCCTTGGTGTGGCTGACCGCGTGATGATGCTCCAGAATTCGACCTACTCGGTCATCTCGCCCGAGGGCGGCTCGGCCATCCTTTGGCGCGACGCCGCGAAGTCTCAGCTTGCCGCGGCCGCCTTCCAGCCCACGGCCGCGAACTGTTACCGCTGGGGTGTGGTCGACTCGGTCATTCCCGAGCCGGACGGCGGCGCCCACCGCGACCATGACGCGGCAGCGGAGCTACTGGACCGTTATTTGCTGCGCGCGCTCACGGAGCTTCGAGAAATCCCCGGATCAGAGCGCCGCCGTCAGCGGCACGTGCGCTTCCGGCGGATCGGTTCCTATCGCGAGTTGGCGCTGGCGGACACGAGCGCCGTCGTGTCGGGTCAGACAAAGGGCCCGCCTTAAAGACCGCGGCGGGTTGCGCGCTGCAAACTGGCCGCGGCGGCGTCATCGGTCGGGTCCGTGCCTCTGGCACTGTCCCCTCCCTGCTTCCTTGCAGCGGCCGCGTTTTCGCGGCCCTCGGCCGCGGTCTTCTCGCGGCGCTTAGGACGCGAGCGAAATGCGCCCGTCGGCGGCCGGCTGCGAGGTTGTCTCGTAATTCGCGGCGCCGTCCTTGAGGGGATCGCCCAGACCCTTCATCACGCGGTGAAGCCGTAGTACGCCGTCCAGCAGTTCGCGGAAGGTGTGGGGGTGGCGAGGAAGGACCCCGAGCTGCGCGGCGATCTCGCGCTGCCACTCGATGAGTCGCTCACCCGGCTGACGCTGGGGATCGACTCGGGCGCCGTCCAAGACAAGCGCCGTGAGGGCCAAAAGCTGTGCGCGGGGTTCCGGGCGTCGTGCCACTCGCGTCCTCCTTGACAGCGAGAAGTAACCAAAGGGGGAGGGGTCGAGGTTCTTATCGTGTCTTTCTGGACGATTCTTGAGCGCCGTTTGCCAATCTCGGCGAAAGGACGCGCAAACTGCCCGCGGGAGCGCAGCGAATCTCGACGTGTTCGCCAAGCGCCTCACCGTCTGCCTGCACAGCGATAGGCGCGTCGGCACGGATCGTCAGTGACCGCTCGGCCGCTCCGTTTACCACTCCCGCGGTGTTCCGTTGACGACCGGATGCGAAAGCTCCGGTGGCTACTCGGGCGACGTCCATACGACGTCCTTGACTTAGCCCGAGCCAGTGCAGGCGCCCATCGAAATTGGCGCCCGGGATGAGGTCGAGTGGTGTGGGACCGAGGTACGCATATGGCCCACCGAGAGCCATCGAGACGCTCGCGGCCCGGATCGCCTCTGCCTCGTCGCTAATGACCGTGAGCACGCCTCCGCGCCGCGCCGTGTGTTCCACTGCTAGGGCCGCCCCTACCGCGAATGCTCCCTGACCGAGGGTCCGTTTTGCGATCGGTCGTCGCTCCACCTCCGCGACCACCTCGCCGTCGATGCCCATGCCCGCGTTCAAACACATGAGCCGCCGGTCTCCGTCGGCTCTGATCTCCCAGAGCCTGATCGAGCGGGTGAGCGCGTCACGGTGACGCAGAGCTTCGCCGAGCAGCGACACCGCCGCCTCGGGCGCAGCGGGCCATCCCATGGCTCGGGCGAAGACATTCGTTCCGCCGAGTGGCACCGGACACAGCAGTGCCCCCGTGTCCTCGAGCGCCCCCGCGATCTCGTTAACGGTCCCGTCCCCACCAAGGGACACGAGGGTGGTGTAGCCCTCATCCAGCGCCCGTCTGGCGAGCTGTTCCCCGTGACCTCGCGCTCGCGTCACCATGGTCGCGACGTCGTGCTCGCGATCGACGAGGCGCTCACCAGGCTGGAGGAGCTGAACCCCCGCCTGGCTCGCGTCGTCGAGTGCAGGTTCTTCGGAGGCCTCACGGAAGAGGAAGCCGCGGCCGCCTTGGCAGTGACCGACCGGACCGTCAGGAGAGATTGGGTCAAGGCGCGCGCTTGGCTGCACCGGGAGCTTCTGGCGACGTAGACCCCGCGCTGTCCGCGCGATCGAGGTCGCCGGGGCGACACGGAACGTATCCTCCTACATGGTCAGTCCGAGCGCAGTGGGATAAGATCAGGGCGGCCACCGACTCGGGCCGTGACGGCTCGCCGGTTCCCTGCAGGCCTCCCGATCAGCAATACACCGGTACTCCTCGGAGAAGCTCGATGCGCGCGCGCAATCACCTCGCCGTCCTCGCGGCGGCCCTCATGGCCCTGGCCTTCACCCCTCAGCCGCAGGAAGCCCCGCCGCTCCTCGGCTTCCCGGCCAAGGAGGCGGCGATCGAGGCCGTGCTCGGGCTCGACGGCATCGAGCGCGTGGCGGCCATCTCGGTCGTCGTCGCCGGATCGGTGCTCACGGTCGCCTACACCGTGCGCCTGCTCGTCGGTCTCTTCGGGTCCGGACCGTCACCCACCGTCGTCGGCCCTCCTCGGAGGGCGATGCAGCTGCCGTCCCTCGCCCTCGGCACTGCCGGGCTCGTCGGCTTCGTCGCCCTCGACCCGATCACCACCATCGTTCGCGACGCCGCCACGGAGATCGACGACGGCGCGGCCCGCTACGGCTTGTTG
>CAMYIK010000019.1 GCA_947258365.1 uncultured Thermoleophilia bacterium
AGCGTCGCCCTCGGCGCATGCCACCAATAGGGGACCTCGGCCGACGCAATCGGTAGGTCCTAGAGGTTATTTGTATAGGTTTTGCAGCATGTTTTGCCACACACAAGAGCCCCTCTAGCGTCGTTACTGAATCATCCCTCGCGGCCTCGGGGGCGCTGTCGAAGTGCTTGGGCACCCTTGAATTCACCTTTGCGCCAACCCACCGGCCGCATTTCCTTCCGTCGCATCTGGTCGCACGACCTCACCCGCGGCGCGCTGGTCATCGCGGTCGCGTTACTCGTGTCAGCGGCGGGCGCCGCGACTCTGACGGCGGGTGTACAGAGCTCGTCTGACGGGCTCGCCGAGGCCAACGAGCGGCGTGCGGTGGTCGAATCGTTGGAGCGCGAGTCGACCCGAATCGAGATCGCCGGCTGGCGGGTATGGCGCTCGCGCGGTGAGTTTTCCCTCGAACCTCAAACCGCGCTAGGGGCGCTGGCGTTGGTGGAGCAAACCCGGCTGTTTTATGGCGCGCGGGCCACCGATGCCCCGCAGGCCGAGGCCGAATTGGCGCAGCGGGCGGTGGACCTGCTGGATGCGGTTCCAGAGCTGGTAGGCGCGGCCCGTGGCGAGGAGTCGACCCCGATCAATCTGGCAGCGGCACTCGAGCGCTTTCCCGAGTTCACGGCGGAGCAGGAGGCGATCCACCTCGCCTGGCTCAAGATCAATCGCGGCCAGATCGCGGCTCTGGAGTCGCGTCACGAACGCTGGGTCTGGGTCGCTTTTGCGGCGGCCGGAGTTCTGATTCTCGCATTCGCGGTATGGGCGGCGACGCTCCTGCGGCGCAACGCCAGGCTTCGGCGCGAGACGCTCACTCAGCTCAAGCGGCAGGCGATCACCGATGGGCTCACCGGGCTCATCAACCAGAGCGAGTTTCATCAGCGACTCGTCTCGGCCGTGGAACGCGCCCACGAGTCGGGGCAGGCTTTGAGCGTCATCGTGTTGGACGTCGATCACTTCAAGCGGGTCAACGACGCCCACGGCCATCAGGTCGGGGATCGCGTGCTGGCCGAGATCGCGCTGCGGATCTCGAAGGCCGCCCGGTCTCAGGATTGCGTCGGCCGCGTAGGTGGGGAGGAGTTCGCCTGGATCTTGCCGCGAGTAACCGAAGACGAGGCGGCTGATGCCGCACGTCGTGCCCGCCTCGCCGTGGCGGCAGAACCGGTCATTGGCATCGGGGAGCTCACGGTCTCGGCTGGTGTAGCTGAGCTCGAGCGCGGTGTGGATGCGGTGACTCTCTATCGCCGCGCCGATCTTGCGCTCTATCGAGCCAAGGAGCGAGGTCGCGACGCGGTGATGCGCCACAGCTTCGGTGAGGACGCGGGCCGCGGCCCGCGAATTCTCAGCCCGCGCTGACCGGGATGGTGGCAGGCGTCGGGCACGGAATGGCGACGACCGTCGCGGACACGGCCGTGCGCTCGGTCACCATGTAGCAGCGCCCCTCGAGGCCGATGGTCGTTCCCGTCGGCAGCGTCTCCACTCGGGTGCCCACTCGGTTGATGACCCCGTTCGCGCACGGCCGGTTCTCGCCGACTCGACTGTGCACGCCCACCTCTCCACACGGCACGACGGTTCCGCTCAGCGTGCGAGTCGTCGAAGGTGTTCTTGCGCCGGAGCTATCGGGGATGGCAGGGCAGTCCTCGCCGACAAAGCAGTGCGAGCCGATCTGGCCTTGAGGCACGCGCCTCCGGTTACGGCTGCTCGCGGTGTCGGCGCTACCGCCTCCGCCGGCGATGCTCACTCCGCCCCCGGAGGTGCCTGAGCCTGAACCACCTCCAAAAATGCTTCCGCCGCCTGAGGCTGCGCCACCGAGCGCGGAACCAATCCCCGCGGTCCCTCCGGCCGCCTCATTGACTGCCGCGGCTCCCGCAGGAACTCCGCCACATTCCTCGCCGACGAAACAGTGGGAGCCGATCTCGCCGAACGCTGATCGCCGATCATCATTCGATGTGTCGTGCCCCTGCCGCTGCCCCAGTGCGAAGCGGTCGACCAGGCTCGACTCGGCAGGAGTTGTCGTTGCGGGCCGCGTTGTCGGAGGCCGAGCGGGCGGTGTTACCGGTGTCGTTGACGGGCTTGCCCGTGGTGGCACGGGCACCTCGACCTGTTGAGGCGACACGCCCGGATCGAGACCGGCCTGGTCTTCCTCATCGCCGCCGGTGAAGCTGCTGAGCAGCACCCAGGTGATCAGCACCGCACCGGCGGCGATGAGGAAGACCATCAGCCACGGGCCACCCTTGTCGAGGAGCGACTGCCGCGGCGCGGGAGATCCGGAACTCACCCTTCGACGATAGCCCGCCGGAGGAATCGGAACCTCGCTATTGCAACAGCCGTTGCGGGGACACGCTGAAGGCACGCATGGAGCGTTTTTCGCCTCCCGCCAAGGAGGGGATCCCCATTGGGTACCGACGGGTCGCTGGAATACTCGCCGCCCATAGCCCGGAGTCAGTCAGCGCGCCGTCGACGCCGACGAGCCGCTGACGCTCGCGGTCATCGATGTCGACAACTTCAAGCTGGTCGATGACGAGCATGGCCACTTAATCGGCGACCAGGTCTCCTGGAGGTCGCGCGCCGCATCGAAGCCAATGCCGCACCTCGTGGTGCCTTGACGGCCAGAGTCGGCGGCGAGGAGTTCGCCGTCGTCATGCCCGGAGCGTGCCCTGTGGTCGGAGATCAAGCAGGCGAGGCCATCAGGCAGGCAATCCAAGAACCGATCGTTCCCGTTGGAATCGTCACCGTGTCGATCGGACTGACCGGTGCCAAGACCGACGACGACGTCGGATGACCACCGAGCGGGTTTACGCGCTCGCGCTCGCGGTCGCCGAGGCATGGCTGAGCTCACCACGTGCTGCTGGAGCCAATTCTGGCCAAAGGGCATTGACCTCGTGGTCGAGGTTGCCTCGGAGGAGGCGGTCGAGCCAACGCTCGTGTGACCGCCTCCTCATCGGCGTCCGAGACGAGATAGCGCCCTTCTCCGTGAGGAATTCGCTCGCCACGTTGGCGGGCTGTTCGCGGTCGAACTCGACCTTCGAGTTGAGGACCCGAACCTCTTCACCGGTCAACAGCGCGTTGACCTCGTCGAGGGTTTCGGTCAGCGCAGTGCGCTGATCATGGCCGTCGTCTTGCCGCACCCTGACGGGCCGATCAGAACGACCACCTTGCCCGCCGGCACGGTCAGCGTGAAGTCGTCCACGGCCGGCCGAGACATCCCGGAGAAGCGCCTGGTTACGCCATCGAATTCCAGAATGCCCGCGGCAGAACCCTCGCCGGTCGGCGCCCCCATTTCGTGACCGTACCCGACGGCCATGATCACGCGGCCGGGTTGGCTAGACCGTCGTCTCGTCGTGGGCGCGCTCCGCCTGTCGGCGTGTCACCGCCAGCGAGACCAGCATCGATCCGCCAACCACGACCGCGACGACCACCAGAATGACCCACGGATCGATGTGGAGGATGTCTTCGGTGATCATTTTCAGGCCGACGATCACCAAGATGGCCGCGAGTCCGTACTTCAGGTAATGGAAGCGGTCCATCATGTCTGCCAGGACGAAGTAGAGGGCCCGTAGGCCCATCACGGCGAAGGCGTTGGCGGCAAAGACGATGAAGGCGTCGTCGGTGACGGCGAAGATCGCCGGGATCGAATCGATGGCGAAGACCAAGTCGGTCGTCGCGATCACCAGCAGCACGGCCACCATGGGCGTCGCGACGAGCTTTCCGGCCTGGCGAACCGTAAGGGCGTTGCCCGAGTACTCCCCACTCACCGGGACTATTCGTCGGAAGATCCGCAGCGCGATGTTCTTACTGGGATCCGTTGTCTCCTCATTGCTGAAGGCCAGCCGGATACCCGTGACGACGAGGAAACCGCCGAAGACAAAGATCATCCACGCGAAGTTCTCGAGCAGCTCCGACCCGATCACGATGAACAGGCCGCGCAGCACCAACGCGCCGATGACTCCCCACATGAGGGCGCGCGTCTGAAGCTCTGGCGGTACCGCGAAGTAAGCGAAGATCACCGCGAATACGAAGACGTTGTCGAACGAGAGGCTGCGCTCGAGGATGTAGCCGGTGAGGTATTCGTTGGCCGGCGTGCCCCCCTTCCAGCCCCACATCACCGCCGTGAAGCCGACGCCCATAGCGGTCCAGATCACGGTCCAGGTAAGCGCTTGGCGAAGGGTGACGCGGCCGCGCAGGGTGAACAGGTCCACCGAGATCCCGCCAGTGACGGTGATGATCAGAATGGTCCAGATCCAGAGGTCTGCGCTCATCAATTCGCCAACGGTTCCTAAAGGGTCAGGTCTGCGCGACGTCGAATGATGACGCCAAGGTCTGCTGAGGTGCAGCCCCGCGACTCACGTGACGGGCGATCCTAGGCACCGTCCAACAACGGGACGTTCGGATCGTGTCAGGTCATTGCTGCGTATCTGAGCCCTACGGTGACACACGTCATGCTCTTTGATCTTCGACCCATCAGCTCAACGATGCCCCGCTTCGCGCCTCGCCTCGAGGTGCTGCCGGAAAAGGTCTCGATGGTGCGCCCGCTACCCGGGTTGCCCAACCGCGCGGTGTTGAGCTACCGACGCGAACAGGTCGACTCGGTCCGCTTCTACGGCGGACAGGGGCTCATCGACTCCGGCCTGCTGGACTTCGTTGAAGAGCGCGCGGTGAGCGCGCATACCGAGGTGGGGCGAGATCGCTTCCTGGTCATCGTCTTTGACGACAACAAGGCCTGGGCGCTGGAGGGCGCCGACCACGAGCTCGAACGGGCGCGGTCCGCTCTGCTCGTGCCGACCCGAACACTCGAGGCGGTCACCGAGCAGGAACCGGACCCGGTCGAGCCTGAGCGATTGAGCTCGGACTCGGTGGTCCCTTGGTTGGTGCGGATCGGTGTGGTGTGCGGTCTGCTCGGTGCGTTTCTTCTGTTGGTCGGTGAGCTCCGCTCAGGCGGCGATTCGAACCAGGCCGCCTCGGCCGAGGCCGACGCCCCGGCGCAGCTGCCGCCGCCGGCGCTCTCGGCGCCCGGGCGGGTCATCCCTCCTCCTCCAGAGCCTCCCGCGGGGTCGCCGCTGGCCGCCGGACAGCTACCGCTAATCGCCGCCCAGCTCACTCGTGAGCTGGGCCGCAGACCGCGGGTGTACCGGATTCTTGTCAGCGAGCAGCAAGTGGACTTTGAGATCTACCTCGCCGGGCGAACGGACGCGATCGAAGGTTGGTCCTGGCGATCCGGCAGGCTCCAGGGCCCGAGAGAGATCGCCGCCGCACCGCTCGCCGGCGGGCGATTCGCGTTCAATGACGTCCGGCTCGCCGCGATCAACCCGCTGGTTCAGCGCGCGAAGCAGCGCGCGCGGGTGGGAGCCCCCGCGGTGGAAAGGGCAAGCGTCGTCATCAGGCGCGGGCTGCCGAGCTCAAGGGCGCTGCGAATCCGTGTCGCGGTCAGCGGCCCCGGCGGTGAACGAGTTTTCTTGGCACGCCCAAGCGGGCAGCCGGTCGCCGGTCCTTGACCGCTGTAAGTGCCTCAATGGGCTGCGCCTCAGGGCGCGGCCGGCTCAGCTAGGGCCGGCAAGCAAACCGGCGACGAACACGGCAACGCTCAACAGGGCGATGCCTGTGAGTGGCCAGAGTCGGCGGGCTGCAGTCAGCTGTTCACGCATATGGGTGATGGTGCGGGTCGAGTGATAGGAAAGAACTCAGCACATCTGGGTTCACGCGAGAGGGCGTGAATCCTTCTCTCAAGTCGCGCCGCGCGGCAACCTACAGTCACCACTGGATAAGACGCAAGGTCTATCTCGGCTAAATGGGCGGACGTCCTGAAGCTGACAGGGCAACCGGATGACCATGCCTCGCCTGGGCGACCCTCGCAAGGAGTGCCTCCGCACGCAGGGGAATCTCGGGATTGAGGGCGAGATCGGCGACGGTGTGCTCGAATTCTTCGACGATTCGCACCAGGCTCGGCGTGGGGATGGCCTCGGTGGCGCCGACCAACTCCTTGGCCATCTCAGGGCTTCTGGCTGACTGTGGCGCCCCTGAGCGGGCAATGAGTATGTCTGCAGCCACTCCTGCCGCCGACCTGAGCACGGATCGCCACCCATCGGTGGCCAAGCGGCGCAACTCGCGCCTGCGCTGCTCTTCGGCACGTTTTTCGGCCGTTCGGGCCCCACGCTTGCCCTCTTTATCTCGTGCCTCCCGCTGAAGTTCGACGAGCTGCTCGGATGGATTCGCCGCCGCGGCCTGTTCGATGACCTCCTCGACGTGAGCCACCAGCTGGCGGGGCCCACGTTCGCCGGTCAGCGCGGCCCGGCCGACGTCGCGTCCCAGGGCGCGCATGCGCAGATCGAAGGCGTTCATGTCGAGCGCGGCCGTGCCATCGGCTCGAGCGCGCTCGCGCGCCTCGTCCTCCGGCATTCCGCTCTCCATGAGTCGCTGCGCGATTCTCGCGCCAGTAGGGCTGCGGAACGGCACCGGCAGACAGCGCGAGCGGATTGTCGGCAACAGGTCACCAACCCGCTCTGTCACCAGGATTACGTGCGAACGCGGCGCAGGCTCCTCGAGCGGCTTCAAGATTCGCGACGAGCCGTCCTGGCGTCGTAGGCGCTCGGCCCCGTCGATAATCAGCACTCTGCGCTCCAGCACCTGCGGCCGCGCTGCGATCGCCGACAGCGCCGGGTCGAGCTCCTCGAGGCGGATCTCCGCTCCCGAGGCGCGCACCTCGATCAGATCGATCGCCGATTGCCGACGGTCGTGCTTGCCGTCGGGGTCCATGATGGCCCACGCAAACTCATGGGCGGCCGCGCGCTTGCCACAGCCAGGGGGTCCGAAGAACAGCAGTTGCTGAGGCGGAGAGGGCCGGCTCAGTGCCGCTCTCAGCGCCCGTTCGGCAAGCGGCTGATCCGGTAGCGAGAGCTCACTCACGCGTCGACCGCCTCGATTACCCGCTGCTGCACGACCTCTACGGCTCCATTTCCGTCAACCGCCACGATCCTCTCCGGAAAGCGCTCGGCAAGCATGGCGTAGCCCTGGGCGACCCGGCGCTGGAACTGCTGGCCCTCACGCTCGATGCGGTCGAGTTGTGCGCCCCGGCGGGAGGTCGCCTCGTCCATGGAGATGGTGAGCAAGATCGTGAGATCAGGGAGGCAGTCGCCGATCGCACCGCGATTCAGATCCCAAATGGCGTCTATGCCAAGTCCTCGCGCAACCCCCTGGTAGGTCAGCGACGAATCGATGAATCGATCGCAGACGACCCACCGCCCAGCCTGCAACGCCGGGCAGATCACGGTCGCGACCAACTCTGCGCGCGCGGCGGCGAACAGGTGCGCCTCGGCGACCGGAGTTACCGAATCTGAGGCCAGCAGTGCGGCGCGTATCCCTTCACCAACAGCGGTTCCGCCCGGCTCCCGCGTACGCTCGACGGCGATTCCTCGATCGGTGAGGTGCTCCGCCAACAAGGTCGCCTGGGTGCTCTTGCCGCAGCCATCGATGCCCTCGAAGCTGATGAAACGCCCACTCATCCGAGGCCGCCGTCGCACGGAATTCGGCGCAGCTGGTCGAATGTCGCATTGAGTGGGAGCGCGGAATGGTTAATAACCCAGGAGTACATCCCCGCGAATCCTGACACGCCAGCGAAGGGAATCCTCAGTGGGCAACTCACCGACCATCGTCACAGGTGGCGCCGGGTTCATCGGTAGCAACCTCGTAGACGAGCTCATTGCCTCCGGTCGGCCCTGCCACGTCGTTGACGACCTCAGCAACGGCAAGCGCGCGAACCTGAACCCTGAGGCGTCATTCCACGAGCTCGACATCCGCGACCGCGACGGCCTCATGGCTGTGGTCAAGGAGGCTCGCCCCGCGACGATCTTCCATCTCGCGGCACAGGCTGACGTTCGCAAGGCCCTCGAGGCGCCTGACTTCGACGCTGAGGTCAACGTGATCGGCACCATCAACGTGCTGGAGGCCGCACACGCGGTAGGCGCGCGGGTTGTCTTCGCCTCTACGGGCGGGGCAGGTTACGGCGAGTACGAGGGGCTGCCCGTGCCGTCTCCGGAGACGGCCGAGACTCGTCCGCTCTCGCATTACGGCATGAGCAAGATGGCCGGTGAGGGCTATCTCGGCACCTACAGCCGCCTCTACGGACTCGACACCGTGATCCTGCGACTCGGCAATGTCTACGGACCTCGCCAAGACCCGCACGGCGAGGCGGGAGTCGTCGCGATCTTCTGTGGCAAGCTGCTTGACGGGGATGCGCCCAGAGTCTTCGGAGACGGCTCCCAGACCCGCGACTACGTCTACGTGGGTGACGTCGTTCGGGCCTTCCTCGCCGCCGAGAACGCTCCGGGAGGATCGCTCGTCAACATCGGCACCGGTCGCGAGGTGAGCGTGATCGATCTGATCGAGGCCCTCGGCTACGAAGGCGATCCGATCTTCGAGCCGGCCCGCGAGGGTGAGCTCCAGCGCAGCAGCTTAGCCGCCGGCAAAGCGGCGGACGTACTCGGCTGGACCCCGGACACCGACCTGCCAGAGGGCCTGCGGACTACCTACGAGAGTGTTCGGGTAGGTCGGGAAAATCCCGGAGCTCGAGTTCCAGGAGCTCGGGACGTGCAGGTGGCCGCGGGGGCCTGAATTCGCGACCCGCGAGCAATGCGCGCGGGCCCTCCTCAACCATCCAATTGATGTCGGTGGGCTCCGTGTCCATCGCCTTGGCGGCGGCCTTCACGCCCTCGGCGAGGTCGGGTGTTCGCCACGTGGCTGAATGGGCGTCTGAGGCCAGCAGATGCATCCAGCCAAGACGCGCCAGTGCCTCGGCGGCACGCGTAGCGCCGGGCTTGTGCTCGCCCAGGAAGCTCGAGCCGGTTATCTGCAGCAAAGCTCCAAGCCCTACGGCCTCACGCAGCCGGTCTGGCTGCCTCTGGACCGACTGTGAGCGCTCCGGGTGGGCCAGCACGGCCTGAAAGCCGCGGATCGCCAGGTCTTCGAGGATCGCCGTGAGGTCGATGGGCCATCCGGTAAACGGCATCTCCAGCAGGAGCCAACGGCCGGCGCCGCCGTAGGTCGAGCGGCGGAGCTGCTCGTCGGTCATCTGCGGCAGCCAGGTGAGCGAGATTTCGCGCCCCGGGTGCAGTTGCAGCGGCACCTTCGCCTTCATCAGCGCGGCGCGCATCCGGTCGACGGCGGTGTGAACTTCCTCCGCAGTGGCCTCGCTCCCGGCCATCAGGTGGGGCGTACAGACGACCTCTCGCGTTCCTGATTCCCAGGCGATTTGAGCCATCTCGATGGACTCGCGCTCGGTCGATGGCCCATCGTCGATTCCGGGCAGCAGATGTGTGTGGATGTCGATCACACCAACGAGGCTATCGGAGCTCTGGCCTCGGCCGGCCTGCTGTTACGATGGCGGCCGACCTGAGGGGCTATAGCTCAGCTGGAAGAGCGCCTGGATCGCACCCAGGAGGTCGGCGGTTCGAGTCCGCCTAGCTCCATTGGCCCCATCGCATGTCCTGCGCGACCGTGCGTCTATCCGGTCATGCCAGCGACCGTCGCAGCAACTCCCTGCTCGAAGCTGGTGGCGTCTGACCAGAACCGGCCGGCGAACTTCGATGAGTCGACGTGGAATGGCCGTTCCCACTGGTAGAGCATCTCTTTCAGCTCTCGGACGTTGCCGTCAAATAGGCCCACCGCTGTGAGTAGGAGCTTCGGCGTGCTCTGGACTTTGAGGTCCTTCCCGAGCGCCGAGGCGAACATTCCGAGGATGTCTCGGGGTGTCTGGTCCGGGGCGTTCGGCACGTTCCATGCCTCGCCCATGGCGTCCTCGGACCTGCCGACCGAGATGAGGGCGCGGGCGAAGTCGGGCACGTAGGTGAATGAATGCGGCTGATCCGGATCCCCGAACACTCGCGCCGCCTTTCCCTGCGCCATGCGTCCCACGGACTGTTCCCCGATTGCCGCCTGTGAGACGCCCGGCCCGTAGAAGTCGCTCGCTCGTACTGCCGCGGCCTGAACGCGGCCCTCGGCGTGAGCCTGCTGCCACATGCGGGTGAGGCGACTTCGCGTGGCCGGCTTCCGTCCGTACTCGGTCAGCGGCAACTCCTCATGCATGGGCTGAGCGACCGGGCCGTACATGTAGCAATTGTCGGCGAAGACGAAGCGACTGCCGGCGGCCTCGGCCCCGGCGAGCATTCCCTCCATCATCGGTGGCCATCGTTCTGGCCAGCCCCGGTAGTCCCCGCCGACGCAGCTGTAGACGACACTTGCGTCTGCGCAGGCGCCTGCCGCGGCGTCAGGATTGCTGATATCCGCCGCGATCGTCTCAGCGCCGGCCGGGACGCGCGCGGACCCGCTTCGGGTCACTACCCGCACCTGCTCGCCGTCAGCCAGCAGCTGCGCGGTAAGTGCCTGACCCACCGGGCCGGCGCCAAGGACTACCGCGGGTCCGTTTCCACTGGATGTGCTCATACGATCTGCCCTCCTCGGGCACGTGTGTCCTCAAGAAGACCCCTCCGATGCCCAGTAGCGCTCGGCTTCCTCCTCCATCTTCGCGAGGCGGGTGTAGTAGTCGCTGAACTCGTTCAGGTGCGCGAGCGCGATCTTGCCGGTCACGAGCTCGTCGTCATCGGTGACGTTGGTCGCCGGGTCGTGCCGGCCGTGTTCGAGCTCGACGTCGAGGCCCATTCGGAACTGCTCCACGTCAAAAGGCGACTCACTCCAGAAGATTCCGATCGCCTGGCCGATGCGCTCAGCGTCTGAGGCCGAGAATGTCTCTTTCTGGGTCATCGTTCGTCCTTTCGCAAGAAATCGACGCCCTGAGACGCGCGGCGCCGATACCCAACCTCTGACCGCGGGTTCTCTTGCGGCAACCGTCATGTCGAGGTTCCCGGCACCGGGTCCACGCGGTTGACACCGCCGAGTGGAGGCGGGTAACTGCCGGGGTGCGCGTCTCCGTCTTCTCCACGAAGTCCTACGAGAGGGAATTCCTCGAGGGGGCGAACCACGGCCGCCACGAGTTGGTCTTCCTTGAGGCGCGTCTCGAGCCGTCGACGGCCGTGCTTGCGCAAGGATCCGACGCGGTCTGCATATTCGTGAACGACATCGTCGATCGCGCGGTGCTTGAAACGCTCACAGAGCTTGGCGTCGGTGTCATCGCCCTACGTTGTTCGGGGTACAACAACGTCGACGTCGGAACCGCCTCGCAGCGCGAGCTGACGGTCGTCAACGTGCCGGCCTACTCGCCACACGCGGTCGCCGAACACACCCTTGCGCTTCTGCTGACCCTCAACCGGAAGATCCACCGAGCCTGGAATCGCGTGAGGGAGGGGAACTTCGCACTGGATGGTCTCCTCGGCTACGACCTCCAGGGGCGCACGGCCGGCGTCGTCGGCACCGGCGCCATCGGCGGGGTAACCGCGCGAACGTTTTCCTGCCTCGGCATGAGGGTCCTGGGCCACGATCCGTCCCCCGATCCCGAGCTCGAACCAGACGTTCTGGAATACGTGGAACTCGATGCGCTGTTCGCCGAGGCGGACATCATCAGTCTCCACTGCCCACTCACCGATGGCACGCGCCATCTCATCGATTCAGAGACGCTCGGTCTCATGAAGCACGGCGCGACCCTGCTCAATACCGGTCGCGGGGCGCTCATTGATACGCCAGCCGTCATCGACGCGCTCAAGACGGGCCAGCTCGGTGGCTTGGGCATCGACGTTTACGAGGAAGAGGCAAGCCTGTTCTTCGAGGATCGCTCGGAGCAGATTCTCCTCGATGACACGTTTGCGCGATTGCTCACCTTCCCGAACGTCGTGGTGACCGCCCACCAAGGCTTCTTCACCACCGACGCCATGGAGACGATCGCGCGTACCACCATGGAGAACCTGTCCTTGATCGAGGGAGGCGAGGCCGCCCAGAACCGGGTCGCATGGACGGATGACTCCGCCGACTCGGCTCCCTCGGGCTAGCTCTCGGTGACCTAGGAGAGCGCCTGGAACAACGAGCCGAACCGCTCGAGATGGGAGTCGCCGAGAAACTCTTCGACGACGCGCTCGCGGCCATTCCTGCCCAGATCATACGCATACGCGGTGTCGGTGAGCAGCAGCTCGATGTGAGCGCCGAAGCGCGGGAGATCGTGCGGATCGTCGATCAAGAGCCCATGTTCCCCGTGGACGACCTGATCGACGATGCCGCCCACCGCACTCGCCACGATCGGTCGCGCCTTCCACATGCCCTCGGCCACGGTCAGGCCGAAGCCCTCCGCAAGGCTCTTCTGGACCACGATGGATGCGTGACGCTGAAGCGCGTTGACGATCGCGGCGGCCTCATCGGGGTCGGTCATCGGTATGCATGAAAGGTGGATTCGGTTGCGCGCCTCATGCGGTAACGCCGCCCAAGCCATCATGCATTCCAGGAGTACCTCTGAGGCCTCGGGGTCATCGGCGACGCCGAAGACGGCCGGACCGGTGAGCATGAGGTGTGCCCCGAGGGCCGGGTCGACGTGCTCGGCGAAACCGGTCATGACGCCCGTCATGTCCTTGACCCGATCCCACCGTGACGCCTGCAGCACCATCGGGGCATGAGCCGGGGCCGCGGGGCCGTTCTCGAGCACATCGGCAAATCGGCGGACCTTGCCGACGGAGCCATCGCGTCGAGTGAAGGGCACGCGCGGCGGTTCGAGCGTGCCGTCGAGCAGGCCCACATAGCCCAGGAGTGGTCGGACGTTGAGGGGTGACATCGGCTGATTCTTGGCGGAAAACGGATCGATCGAGGGGGTGATGACGTAAAGCTGGTCGCGGTCCACCCACTCTGGGGCGAAGCCAGCCCGACTGAAGATGAACGCGTCCGCGGCTTCGATGTATCGGCGGAGGAACTGCCACGCGCGTTCGGTCCACTGGTTGGAGGAGTCGTGCCCTACGTGGCAGCGCCAGATGACCTGGGCACCGGCCTTCTGCACCGCGTGGGTGAGGCCCGCCGTCTGCGGGTCGTGGAGGATCACGAAGTCGCCGGGCCTCACCCGTCCTACGATCCCCTCCGTATTGCGTTCCATCACCACCTCGTAGCGGCGGTGCTCGGTGTTATCGAGTTGGCCCATGTCTCCCGGCCCTCCGTAGAGGCCGTTGTGGACGCGCTTGGTGATCGCGAAGAAGTCCGGGTCACCCTCGATCACAAGCCAGCGGGTGTCGATCCGCGCCCCACGAGCGTAGGCGAGCAGGGTCTGCAGCATTTCGGCGACGCCTCCCCCGATGGCGGTCGAGTTGACGTTGAACACTCGCCGGTCTCCAAGCAACCGCTTCGACGCCTCGGCCGCCGAGCGGAAACGCGCCATGCGCTCCGGGCCGATGAGCGGCTCGAACGCCGCAGGATCCAGCGGTTGGATCTCAACTTCGGTCACGCGATCAGCCGAATCCGTTGTCACCGCATCACTCATAACGCAGTGCTTCCGCCGGGTAGACGCGCGATGCACGCCGCGCAGGAATCCACGTGGTCAGGATCGCGGCGATGTAGACGGTCGCGAAGATGATGCCGAGCTCTAGCCACGGGACGACGAATTGCATGTTCTCCCAACTCGGCGTGCTCCGGGAGTCGCGGACGATGTTGTAGGCCAGGAGTAGTCCGAGCACGGTCCCCACCAGGATAGACGTGAGAGCGATGAAGCTCGACTCCAGGAGGAAGACCTGTTGGACCATCCGACGACGAAAGCCGATCGATCGCAAGACGCCGATCTGCTGGCGCCGCTCGACAACCGCTCGTGCCGTGATCACCCCGAGGCCCGCCACCCCCACGACGAGGCCCAGTCCCATGAAGCCCTGGAGGATCCGGGTGAAAGTCTGTGACGCGCTGATGGAGTCTGAGAGCGTTTCAGAGAGAGCCTCGGCCTCCACGCCGTTTGCCAAGAACGCCGACTCGAGCTGCGTCGCGGTTGCGCGGGCGTCCGCACCGTCGGCGACGGAGAAGTAGTAGGTGTCCGGAGCGGCCTTCTCAGCGAGCGGCGCGAGCGTCTGCTGGGAGGTCGAAAGACCGACCATGAACTCCGGGGCGGTGTCGCGCAGAACCCCGATCACGGTGAGCTCGACGCGCACCCCGGTCTCGGGGTCGACGATTTCGACGGGCACCGGGTCGAAGGTCTCGTCCTCGATGAAGAAGCCCTCCAGTTGGAAGTCGGGGAGAACACCGAAGCCGAAGTTCTCGCGGCGAGGGACGACGAACGGATCCACAATGGCGAGCCCCGGCTCGGACGCCACGGCCCTCCAGACCTCGTCGCCGGTCTCGTAGCCTTCGGCGATCGCGGCGAACTGGTACGTCGTGTTCGCGATGAAATTCTCGTCGAAGCCGAGCACGGGATGCGAGGCTGGCTCGCGGCTCGAACCGATCTGGCGCGCCTCCGCGAACAGCGTTGCCTGACTCGCCGCCAAGCGGATGCCGGTCGTGGGGGCATCCGGCGTATCTCGGACGGCGGCCTCGATGTCGAGGATCGGGTTCACTTGGGACGCCTCCGCGCGGATGTCGAAGCCGCCGGCAAAGGTGTCCTCGTCGTTGAAAGCGCTGTTGAACGCCGTAGTGGTGGTCGTGCCGACGACAAGGGTGAATACGACGAGGGTGAACAGGGCCATCGTCACTCCCGTACGGAAGCGACTTCTCAGCGGGTAGGCGACCGCGAGGCGAAGCAGCGGTGCCAGTGCCCGTATCCGGCCGAATACCGCGTTCAGGCCGCGCAGCAGCAGGTCGGCGTTGTAGACGATCGTCCACGTGGCCCCGATGACCACCATCACACCGCTCAGGAGAAAGATGGTGAAGTCGAGGCTCAGGTCGGGAAGCAGCGGTTCCAGCACCTCCGACGGGAGGAGCCACAAGACGACAAGGCCGAGTCCCGCTGCCGTGAACGCGGCGCGCTCCGGCAGTCTCAGCAGGCGCAGTACCGGGACCAATCCAATGATCATGAGCGACAGGCCGAGGTAGAAGGCGCTCGCCTGCTTGGCGCTCAGCCCGCCCATTGCGATCAGGCCGCCGCCGACGATCGCCAGCGCACCCAGCAAGACTCGCGAGCGACGGCGGGGTCCGGTCACCTGCTCCGGCAGGCTGCGGATCGCGCTCACGATGTTCAAGCGGCTCACTCGCCACGCGGAGAACGTGACGACGAGGAAGGTCAGCAGGACTCCGAGGGAGTAGCCGACCACCACCGACTCGGGGTTGACGTAGTGCTGGATGTCGAGCCCGGTCTGATCGCCGAACGCGGCGGCAAGGGCGGCCACCATGACGAACGCGACGCCGAGTCCGAGCAGCGCGCCGACGGCCGCGGCGATCAAGTCGTAGGCCGCGCCCTCGAACAGGAAGGTCTGGATCAGATGCCCGCGGCGGGTGCCAAGGGCCCGCGAGATACCCATCTCCGTACGCCGCTCAGTCGCCAGCATCACGAAGACGAGGAACGTCAGCAGCATGCCCGCGATGATCGAGAAGCTGCCGAAGGTGGTGAAGAAGGACAAGAAGACCGCGCCGATGTCGTCCGCGAGCTCGATCGCCTCTTGCTTGACCGGTTCGATTTCGAGACCCAATGAGACAAGCGACGGCTCGAGCGCCGTGACGACCTCATCCGAGTACCGCGCGCCGCCGAGCGCGTCGCCCTGGTTCGAGATCAGGATGTGCTCGATCTGACCCTCCATGCCGAGCATGCGCTGGGCGGCTGCGAGATCGACGAGAACCGCGGGTCCTTCACCCCCGTGGCCATCGAAGTCCACGATCGCGGCGACGCGGACCTGTACGGGTTGCTCCCCGGTGAAGATGAGCAGCTCGTCCTTCTGGGCGGCGCCGAGGTCGTCGGCTGCATCGCGAGTGAGGTAGACTTCGCTCTCGGCGAGGTCGGCGAGGGAGAGCGCGCTTCCGTCGCTGGTGATCTCATCGAAGCCGTCGAGGTATTGCTGGTCGCTGGCGAACAGCGTCACTTTGGGCTCGTTCTGGCGTGATGTCAGGTCCTGGATCGGGACGTCGACGATGATCGCCGGGGCCACCCCGTCGACTTGAGGGTGCTCTTCGGCGATCGAGCGGACCTCCTGAAAAATTTCCTCGTCGAACCCCGAGGTCTCGGCGAAGCCCTGTGCCTCGGCACCTTGTACGGAGACGATTTCGTCGGAGTTCCCGAGGCTCGAGAGCACGGTCGAGCGGATGGTCTGGCTCAGCGTGTCGCCGGTGCTTAGTGCGGCCGTGATGATCGCGGTCCCGAGCATGAGCCCGACGATGATCAAAGCGGTGCGTCCACGCCGGCGTCCGATGTTGCGCGTGGCGAGCTTCAGGAGGATGCGGTTCCGAATCGCCAAAGCTCCGATTACCGCCAGGCAGACCGCAAGCACGCCCACGAGCGCCAGGGCAAGCGACCCCATGGGTATGCCGAAGAGCTCGCGCACGCCCCCGCGCCTCTACATCGCGTCTTCGGTGACCGTAGGCATATCCGCGAACGCCATCCGGTATCGCTCGCGCCCCGGTGGGGACTTGAACAGCGTCACGTGCTGGGCGAGCTGCTCGGCGTAGAAGCCATCAGGGGAGTCGGCTTCAGCGGCTTCGGGAGTCGCCCAGAAGCTGATGAGCAAGGCCTTGCCCTCTGGCGTGGTGAGCACGATCACGCCTTCGTATCCCGCCTGTTCGCGAAGCTCCGGCAGGACGCTGTCGCCAAAGAGTGCGACCGCATCGTCGACGCTGATGCGAAGGGCGTCGATTTCAAGCTGCGTGACGCGTGAGTACATGGGTCTTCTCCCTGTGGAGCTGAAGGTCTTCAACGACCCGGCCGTCGACCATGCGAACGATCCGATCGGTGCGGCGCCCGACGGCGATGTCGTGGGTCACGATGAGAAAGCTGAGCCCACGCTCTTCATTCAGGCGGCACATGAGGTCCACGATCTCGGTTGCCGTTTCGCTGTCGAGATCGCCGGTGGGCTCGTCCGCCCAGACGATGGCCGGGTCGTTGACCAGCGACCGGGCGATCGTGACGCGCTGGCGCTGTCCGCCGGAGAGCTCCTCGGGCAGGTGGCTGGCACGGTCGCCCACGCCGACCAGATCAAGCGCTTCGGCGGCGCGCTTCCGCGCCTCGGCTGCAGGAGTCCGCGACACCAGCAGGGGCAGTTCGACGTTCTCCATCGCCGTCAGCACTGGCATCAGGTTGTAGAACTGGAATACGAATCCCATGTGCCGAGCCCGGTAGTCGGTGCGCTCGGTGTCGGACATGCCGGAAAGCGGCTGACCGTCGATGCGCACTTCGCCCCCGTCGATCGCGTCCAAACCCGACAGGCAGTTGAGCAGCGTCGTCTTGCCGCACCCGCTGGGGCCCATGATGGTCACCATCTCGCCCCGTTCAACGCGCAGGTCAACGCCATCAAGAGCGCGGACCCGCACGGAGCCGGTGTCGTAGGTCTTCTTGACATTGATCGCCTCGACGATGGCCGGTGTGCTCACAGCTGCTACCTCCATTTGAGGCAACCTTCTGGGGCTTCTCGAGCAGCAGCATGCGTACTGGCTACGAGTCTCGGAGTGGGAAACCACTGCCAAGGGCCGCCACGGCCCGCGGGTGCGTTCAACGACGCTGGATCAAGATCGTTAGCCCATCAGTCATCCAGCCAGGCGAAGAAAAAGTAGAGGGCGGCGACCGCGCAGCCCATCATGAACATCAGGTTCACGTCGATCGACGGCTTCCAGGTCACCTGATCGTCGGAAATGATGAAGGCACCGATGGGGCGTGAGGACACTCCGTAGCCCATCCCCATGCCGGAGCCTTCTCCTTCCTCACCCTCGCCGCCTCCACCGCCTCCGCCGAACCCTCCGCGTGTTCTCGCGGCCGGCACCACCGTGATGCCATTGTGGGTAACGGGCTCACCGAAGACCGTCTGCGCGTGCATCGACTGGCGCACGTCGCTCGCCGTGCTTCGGAGACGGTCCATGGTCTCTCGTACGTCCTCTCGGCTGGACATGAGGCTCTCCCTTTTCGTCGTGCAGTAGCGGATGACGCTAGCCCGAGTTCACGAGAGTGACTCCGTGTAGCCCCGGAGCCGATTCGCGGCCAACCCGCTCTACTCGAGCAATCGAGCGAAGCAGTAGACGCCCTCAGCCACACCGAATGCCGGCCACATACCCCACGTGAAGATCCAGTAGCCGAACGTGTTCTGGCGGAAGCCGAGGTCGCGGTCCCAGATGAAGAAGAAGATCGCCGAGTACCAGAAGGGCACGGAAGCGGCCAATCCGAGAAGGAAGCCCCACTGATGGCCGAGCAGCATGCCGACGCTCCCGCCGACCTGAAGCGGAACCAGGAGGAACGGGTCCGCCCACGCACTGCTCTGATTGAAAGCGAAGTACGCCGTCGGATCAGTGGACGCGGGATGGCCGCCGTAGACGTTCTTGATCGTCCATTCCGCGCGCGGGCGCAGGAGCGCGACGAGCTGAAGGGATCCAAGAATCCCGACCAGCACGAGCCCCGCAACGGCCACGATCCAGGTTGCGACGGTTACCTCCATCACCGCACCTCGCTCACTCTGCACTCAGGGCCGAAACCGCGGCCGCGATGGTGATCAATGCCATCACGCCCCACGTCGCCAGCACTGCATAGGCCACCCTCACGCCCGGCAGCCTCCCCACCCGAAACCCTCGGCGCTGCATCGCGATGCGGGTAAGGATCCCTCGGCCCGAGAAGTAGACGTACATGCCGCCTCCGATCAGTCCGAAGTAGGCCCACACTCCACTGTCGAGCACGAGGAGCACGCCCGCGACGACGAGCGTCCAGAGGGTGAATGTGTCCCAGGCGGCCTCTCCTCTGATGTCGGCCCAGTAGGTCCGCTCGACATCAGCTTCGGCCTCCATGAGACCCCACCTCACGGCCGTCTTTGGAGTGAGCCAAGAGAGCGTCTGCCCTCCCCATGCAAGCAGCGACAAGATGACGAGGAGTACTCCCCAGAGGATGGGCACCATGCTCCCCTGCCCGGGCTACCGCGGTGCCGGCATCGTGGGCGGTCCTGCCAGGCGTCTCGTCGCGTGCCGGCTTGTCGAAATCGCGCAAGAAGTCTCCGAGCAAGCCAAACCACGCGCCGTCCGCGTATCCGTCGAGTTCGTTGCTGTGCCGATGAGCCCGCGCCAGAGGTTCCAGCCGTTACCACCTGGCCTCCGGGTTTCAGTTGTCATACGGGCCACCTCCGTCGGCCAGTGACGAGCCGCTTCGGGCCCCCTTAGGCTTGCGACCAAGGGCGGGTAGCGGCCTCCGCAAAGAGCCGTATCCCGTCCTCGGGAAAACCTCGTTCGAAGGCGGAGCCGACCCCGTCAGGCCGAGGTGGCTCCGAGGTCGGCGAGTCTCGGAGGATCGGCGCCGATCCTGCTGCAGACAATCGCCGCGACCTGAGCGGCGAACTCCAACGCGGCCTGAACCGCCTCGCGATCTAAGAGGTCCTCCGCGGTTTGATCTTGGCGCCGGAAATGCGAAAGCAGCGCCCCCGAGAAAGCGTCGCCTGCACCGACGGTGTCAACGACGTCGACCTCCGGCGCCGGTACATCGAATTCCCAGTCGTCACTGAACGCGGTGGCACCGCGCGCGCCTCGCGTCAGTACGACGAGCTTGGGGCCTTGCCTGAGGAACTCGTAGGCCGCCTCCCGCGTATCCATGCCCGGCAAAAGGACGTCCGCATCCTCTTCGCTCAGCTTCACGAGATCCGCAGTACCAATCGCCTGAGCGACCACACTTCGATAGGCGTCGAGGTCGCCGATCGCGTGTGGCCGGCAGTTGGGGTCCACTGAGACGATCGCCGTGCCCTTGACCTTCGCGAGAAGCGATAGGAGCGTCGAGGCGATGGGCTCGAACACCAGCCCGAGAGCGCCGACGTGAAGGCTGTGAATGCTGCTCGGGATGGTCGCCGTGTGAGTTGGCGTCAGCGCGGGGGCTGACGTGCCCATCACATAGAACCGGTACGTCGCACTGCCGCGATCATCGATCTCAGCCAGCGCGAGCGTGGTCGGTAGCGGGGATGTCAGATCGGGGTGGACGACGACGCCCTCGTCCGCGAGGGAGGCTCTCAGCCTTCTGCCGAAAACGTCGTCTGACAGGACTCCGAGAAAGACCACCGGCTGTTCCAGCCTGCCGACAGTGCGCGCCGCGTTGAAGGGTCCACCCCCGCCATGCGCTTCCAGGGGCCCGTCCTCGCGAGCGAGAAGGTCCACAAGGGCTTCACCGGCCACGACGATCGGCCGGTCTTCGGGCGACGGTGGCACTAGCGGCTCGCGTCCGTGCCGGGGACGGCGAGTTCGCCGGAGCCTCGGATGGTCAAGCGGGTCGCCCGTACGACGCGCCGATACGGAGACTGATCACCATCAAGACGACGCAGATCTGGGTACTCAGGGGCGCCCGGCATTCGTGTCCAAGGATCCCACAACGCCCATTGCCCAACAACGGGCGACCGCGGACCGTTTTCGTCGTTACTCAGGAGATCGTTCCGGCGTGAAAGATGTGGCCGAAGGCTGCAATCTGGACGGAAAAGCACGCGCAGCTAGCGTTTTGCGGTGAACAAATGGGCGAAATCTGGCTCTCGGATGCGGCCTTTCGGCGCGAGTTGTCCTAGAGTCTGTTCCGGCGTTGCCCGAAGGAGGCTTCGCCGGAAAACGAAAAGCGTTGCCCCAAGCCCTTTTGCGTGGCCGGGCGGCCTAGGAATGGAATGGCTATATGCCCACAGGAACAGTGAAATTCTTCAACTCTGAGAAGGGCTTCGGCTTCATCTCGCGCCCTGACGCGGACGACATCTTCGTCCACTACTCAAACATCGAGGGCACGGGCCGCCGCGACCTCGAAGAGGGCCAGAACGTGGAGTTCGACATTGGGGAGGGTCGTAAGGGCGACGAAGCGCGCAACGTTCG
Source organism: uncultured Thermoleophilia bacterium (assembly GCA_947258365.1). Classification (GTDB taxonomy): domain Bacteria; phylum Actinomycetota; class Thermoleophilia; order Miltoncostaeales; family Miltoncostaeaceae; genus CAMYIK01. Next base: position 20,866 of record CAMYIK010000019.1, read on the forward strand.
CGTCGTTTAGACCTCGATAAGACGCCGCGGCAGTTTCTGCCGCGCTGAACCTCAACGGCCCCGCTTTCGAGCGGGGCCGTTGTCGTTGTTGGCACCTGTTCGGCGCCGGAGCCCATGCGGGGATTTCCCGCAGGCACGAACCGAAGGGCTGCGGAGTCACGCTCTGGCGGCTGACGTCACGATCCGGTCGTGATCAAACTCCTGCTCTGGCTGATCTTGTTTGTGTTTGCGTGGCCACTGGCCCTGCTCGCCCTGCTCGTCTTCCCGTTTGTGTGGCTGATCAGCCTGCCACTGCGGTTGATTGGGATCTCCCTCGGGGCGGTGTTCGATCTGATCGACGCCGTACTTCGCCTGCCCGGACGGGTGCTACGCGGTCCGCGGGCGGTCTGAGGCGGCAAAGCCGCAGCGACCCGAGTAGAAGTCCTGATGCGACGCCCCAATCCCCCGAGGAGAATCGCGTGCTGATCGACACTGGAGAAAGGTGGGCCGACCTGTG
>CAMYIK010000020.1 GCA_947258365.1 uncultured Thermoleophilia bacterium
GCACCGGTGGAGGGATGGGTACGGCCGCGGCTCCGGCTCCACCACCGCCGGCTGCCGGGTTGGGCGGCGCGAACACCAGGTCGATGGCCGCGCCGAGCGGCTCCTTCGTTCCGGCCGGAGGAATCTGACTCTGAATGACCGCCGTGGCCTCGTCGGTGGGCGGGTTGATCGATTTGCCCGCCTGGAAGCCCGCCTGACGGAGAGCGGCCGAGGCGTCGGCGAGGGTTCCGCCGGTCACGCTCGGAACCTCCGCGGTTCCGTCGCTGACGGCGAGCTTGATCGAGACGGAGGTTCCCGCATCAACCTTCTCGCCTGCGGCGGGAATCTGCTCGACGATCGAGCCGACCTGTTGGGTCGCCGTCGGATCGGAGGGCGCCGGGCACGGCTGAGGTCCCCGAGCACCCCCCGCCACAGCGTCGGGCGGCGGCGCTCCAGGGGTTCCGGGGATGCACTCCGCGGTATCTCCCAGCACCAGCCCCTCGGCTTCGAGGGCAGCCTGCGCCTCTTGGACATCCGTCAGGGCGGCGAGGTCCGGGATGATGGACTGCTCGGGCCGGTTGATCCAGAGGAAGAGGCCAAGCAGCAGCAACAGCGGGATGACGATCAGCAACCACCAGGGCAACCAGGGCTTCTGATTCAGCGTGCCGCCGACGGGGACCGCGACGGTATCGTCGCCGACGGGCTGGACGGTTGCCTGGAACGCGTGCAGCTTGGGCCGGCCGATCCAGAGTTGCGTGCTCGGCCCCACTTCGAGCGTTGCCTCGGCGCGGTCCCCCGCGGGGACGGTGAGGCCGGTGATCGCCTGCGTGGGCTTACCCCGTCGGAACAGGTTTCTGATGCTGCGAAGCATCCCGCCGCCACGAAGCATGTGCTTCGCCTGGGCGGCGACCTGGTACTGGGCTCCGCGTAGCGCCGCCTCCGGCCCTCTCGCTCCTCCTCGAAGCGGGTTGGCGGCATCCTTCGCTTGCTGGGCACTTGAGCGGGCGATCCCCTTCGCTCGTGCCCCGGCGGCCTTACCCGCGGCCTTGCCCTGGTCCTTGACGCCCTCGACGAGGGCGCCCGCGCGCGACCCGGCGGGCTCGCGGAAGATGAATTCGCACGCCTCCTCGGTGTCGACCGCGCTCAGGGTCACATCGAGAGGCGCGTTCCCGCGATTGATCACGGACAGCTCGAAGGTGCCATCCAGTCGTCCGTTGCGCTTCTCCGGGTTGAGCTCCGCCTCGATCTGCTGGTATGCGCCGATCTCGAGCGTCGCCGGGGCCGAGGACGTGATCTCGCTGGCCGAACGGGGCGTGGCCACGACCCGCATCTCCCAGTCGCCGGACTCCGCCTCGCCGGAACGTGGAGGATGCAGGGCGACCTCGACCTCTTGCTCGAACTCGCCTCGCCGCGAGCCGTAGGGCACGAGGTAGACGGTGTTCGGCTGAATCGTCCACCAGCCGTCGGGAAGGCCGTCGACCGCGAGGTCGTAGTTCTCCACGATCCCGCTCTGGTTCCGGACGAGGGCCAAGATCATGGTCTGGCCGCCGGGCTCGACGCCCGCGCGCAGTGCGCCTTCCGCATAGCTGTCCTCCCCCGGAAGCCGCAAGGTCACCGTTGCCGGCTCGGGCGCCGCGGCCGGTGCCTGCTCGCGGGGCGGAGTGGGAGGGGGAGCCTGCGGTGTCGGCGCCGCGGGAGGAGGAGTGGACCCCGCCGGAGGCGGGGGGTCGAGCGGCTCGGTTGGCGGGTCGGGTTCCTCTACCGGCTTCTGGTAGCCGGTCGGCTCCCAGCGCAGGTACTCCCCGCACTCCGGGCAGAAGTCGGGGTCACCCTCGTACTGATGCGCGCAGCTGGGGCACTCCGGCACCGCTACCTCTCCGCGGAGGGCATCAGGAGCTCTTCTTCTTGCGCGGCGACTTGATTCGCAGCTTGTGGTCGACGTGAACCGGTTTCATCACCTCGATCATACGGGCGAGCATCGCCGGCTCTTCCGTGGGCTTGTCGCAATAGATGACGAATTGCGGCTCCGTCGCCTCGCTGAGCTCCTCCGCTTTCGTCGCCCAGACGACCCCGCCGCCGTCCTCCACCCGCAGCGGCAGATCCGGGAACGCGATCGACAGCGCGTCTTCGAGACCCTGTCGAGTGCCGCGCCTCCGTGCGAGATCCGAGGCTCTACTGACCATCTCGCGTTTCTGCTCCTCCGCCCAGGCCTCGTCGAGTTCCATCCCCAACCAGCCCGCGAGCAGCTCGAGCAACTCCTCGCTCGTGAGCCATGCGTCGAAGTGGGACGGGAGGTTGTCGAGGACACCGACGATCGGGTCGAGCAAGACCTCCAGCGCGCCGACGAACCGCATGCTGAAGTCGCTGTCTTGGTAGATGGCCGGCAGCCCACCCCGCAGGTATCCCCGGGAGGATGCCGCGGGTGGCTGGTCGGCATGATCGGTGACTGCGAGCGCGTAGGGGTTTCGGCGGGTGCTCATCGTCAATACTCCTGGTGCTCGGCCTTGACGATGTGCTTGCCGGAGGCGACCACTTCGTCAGCCTCGAGGATCAGGTGACTGCCCGCGGCCTCCGGCTCCTGTTTGCCGGTCTCGAGATCGGTCTCGTAGACGCGGAGGATCTTGACGAAGTCGACTCCGTCGACGGCGTGGATGACGCCGTAGAGCTCTCCCTGGTTGAGCGCGCGCCCGAATTCCCAGCCGGTGCCGGTGCCTTCCATCGCGCCACCGACCAGGGGGTTGATGTACGAGTAGAGAGCCGTTGCGACGTCGTCTTCCACGCGGCGCGGATCGGCGCGGAGGTTCGCCTGGAGGTTCACGACGACCGTCACACCGCGGTAGCGAGCAGGCAGCAGCTCCACCCGGGTGCCGATCAGGCGGCGCTCGTCGAGGTACGACGCGACCTCCTCGAAGAGCTTCTCATCGGGCACGAGCTCCGAGAACTCCAGACGCCGCTCGGCGGGCTCGAGCCGCGGAACGATGTGGATCCGCGCCACGCCGACGGTTTTCTCCGGCTCGACGCATATCGCCCTGGCGACGCGTGGCGAAGCTTCCCCGCTAAGGAACTCGAAGTCGTCTCGCGTGACCGCGCGGTAGCGCGTTCTGATCTCCATCGCCGCACGTTCTCTCGCGCTCGCGAGGGTCTCGGGGTCGACCCCTCCGGAAGCCTGCCGGGGATTGGTCACCTCGGTGACCCCCGGGATGGCTGTCTTGAGCACGGTCAACGCGCCTTGGGCGACGTTGCCGCGACGCCCGCCTCCATGGCGGTAACGCGACACCCGTAGCTTCGCGCCCTTGGGGGGCACCGCGCCGTACTGGCGCCAACCTCCATCACCGGTCCTGATCGCCGGCCCGAGCTCGATCAGCCCGCTGGCCAGGTCGAGGCGGTAGTGGTCCTCCGTGCCCCGAGATTCCGCGAAGGTTTCCACCCGATCCCATGGGGTCCAGTCCGGCGAGCCCGGCAGCTGCACCTCCAGTCCCTCGTCGTCCTCGGTGGGGAGGACGGGAGCGTGTTGAAGCTCGAAGCTCTGGCCGGCGGTGCCGTCACTTTCCCCAAGCTGCTCCCGAACGATCGTCACGCTGTGGCTCGAGGGCACCAGCGCTCCGATCACCCCGGCGGAGATCGAATAGATCGCGGGCGGGTGGTCGTAGATTTCGCTGTCCGTACCGCTCTGGGTAACGCGCGAGACCCGGCATCGCACCCAGTACGCTCGCCGCCCACCCATGCTGATCAGTTCGTGGCTTCTCGGCAGCTCGAGTATGACGACGCCACTGCCGTAGTTGAAACCTCCCGTGGTGTCCTCGAGTACGCGCGCCGGTGTCCAGTCCTCCTCGCCGGGCCCCGTGTGCGCCTCCCAAATGAGTGGTGGATTCTCCGGATCGACTCCCGCGCCTCGCGCTTCGGAGCAGTCCACGTCGATCTTCATCACCCGTCGCGCCTGCGACTGCTCGAAGCCGAGGTACATCGCGTCGTCGACCTGCGGCGGGCTGGAGAAAGGGAGCTGGTTCGAGCCGGTCGGCTGCGCATCGCCTTCGCCCACGCCGACGTTCGCGAAGTCGCCGCCGCGCTCGATGACGTACTCGGCGAGCTTCGTCGGCTCGATGACCACGTCGTCGATCGTCTGGAATACGACCGGCTCCTCGTGGAGGCCGCGGGGCGACGCGACCTCGGTGACGCGTCCGGGAATCGTGACCGGCTCGGCCGGGCGCGCGGAGAGCATGAACCTGACGTCGGTCTCGGCACACGTCGGAGGCTCGAGCTCGATGCCCAGCAACTCCATCAGCGCAACGTGCAGCTTGTCCGGGATGCGGTTGAGCCGATAGATGACCATTTCGGTCATCCAGGCGAACAGCTCGATCAGCGTTATTCCCGGATCCGAGACGTTCTGCTCGGTCCACTCGGGGCAGCTGCGGTTGATACGCAGCCGCGCCTCGCTGACCAGGTCCTGAAAGCCACGGTCGTCGAGGTCGATCTGGGGCAGCCTCACGCGTTCTCCTCGGCGGGAATGACGTAGAAGGGGTAGACGAGATTGCGGAGGTTGTTCGTCGCCCGGTGGCGATAGGAGATGTCGATCACGATGACCTCGTTGGACTCGCCGCCGACTCCCGACGTCTCGATCGAGAAGTCGATCTCCTGTACTTCGATTCGCGGCTCCCAGCGATCGAGCGCGTTTCGGATCTCGACGTCGAGTCTTCCGAGCGTGTAGCCGTCGACGCTCTCGAAGATGTAGTCGTGGATGCCGCAGCCGAACTCCGGGCGCATCGGTCGCTCACCGGGAGCGGTGCCCAGGATTATCAGGATCGCCTCGCGCACGTCATCGTCGTCGCTGGTGAGCGCCAGGCCACCCCTCGCGTCCACCCGGAGTGGGAACGCGACTCCTGTTCCGAGGATGCCCATCAGCCCAGCATGACCTGTGAGCCGCTCACTGACACGACGCCGTTGCTCTGGACGGAGATGTTGCCGCTGGCCTTGATGTCGATCGACGTCCTCGCCTCGAGCTTGATGGAGCCGCTGCCGTTGACGGAGATGTCCGATCCCTCGATCGTCACTTTGCCGTCCTTTTGATGCACGACGGTTGCTTGCCCCACCTCGATCGTCATCTTCTCGCCGGCGATCTCGGTGATCTCCTTCTTGGCCTCGGCGAAGATGTTCTCGTCGCTTCGGAGCGAGTAGGAGCCGTCCGTGTGCACCAGGTCGTCGCCCGGAGTGTCCTTGCCGTTGAAGAGGGAGCCGATCACGTATGGACGCCGGACGTCGCCATGCTCGAAGGCGACCAGCACCTCCTCGTCCACGACCGGCATCATCAGCAGCCCGCGCTCCTTGCCGGCCGAGGGGGTCGCGATCCGCGCCCACCACCCCTCGGTGTCATCGTCGAGCGCCGGATACTTGACCCGCACGCGACCGAGGCCGTCGGGGTCCTCGTTCTGGGTCACCACTCCCACCACGATGGTCGAGGTGTCCCAGCCGGGCTCATCGCGGGCATCGATCAGGTCGAGTAGCTCGCTCTTGACGGTTCCCGTCGCCCGGAAACCCGTGACGTAGCCGATCCGGCTCGAGAAACGGTGGGTGCTCGAGGTCACGTGGTAGGTGCCCCCGAACGAGCTGCCGACCCCGTCGATCGTGACCTTGCATCCCGCGAGTAGCGACGGGTTGCCCCGGCACTCGCCCTCGGCGTCGAGCCAGGCCCCCGAGAGTTCTCCGGCCAACCCCTTCGCGAGGGCGCTTGCTTCTTCGGCGCTCGTCACCGGCGCGTCCGAGACGCGCAGGGTGCCTCCGGTGAGCGCGTCGCGTACCTCCGACTCCGAGATCCCGATCGCGCCCGCCACGCCGTCAGCCGTCTCGGTGGTGGTGATCACGTCCTTCGTCTTGGGGTCCCATGCGCGCACCTCGACCTCGTCGTAGCGCTGGACGCCGCTGACCCGCGGGCGGAAGCCCGTGAGGGAGTCGCCGAAGACGAGGCTGATCTCGGGCCCGTCCGGGGTCGCCTCGGTGAAGTTAAGTTCCTTTCCATCGACCCAGGCGACGCGGCCGGCCATGCGCCCGAGTCTCATCAGGAATTCCCACCCGGTCTCGTTGCTCTGCTGCATGAACTCGATGACGCCGCCCGCGTCGTCGATGTTGCCGGGGCTAAGGCCGGCTTCGTTCGCGACCTTCTGGACCACGTCTCCGATCGTCGATTCCTGGAAGGTCGTCGTGTTCCGTCCGCGGTGCAGGGCGTGAGAGTGGTCGTAGCCGCTGGCGGCCATGACCACGCCGATCTCGGCTCCGAACTCCGGCTCAAGGGCGGTGACCACCCCCGTGAAGGTCGGCGTCGTCGTCGCGGCCTCCACGCCGGCCATGTCGATCTCGACCTCGGATCCGATCTTGAAGGGACTGGAGTCCGTGCCCTCGAGCTGGGGATCGGTAATGCGCACCAGGAAGCGAGACGGCAGGAGCCGGTGGTCCTCGATCTCCACCTCGATCAGCTGGGCGGCGAGCGCGGGATCGAGCTCGCTTCCGTCGATCCGGATGGCGACGCCCGAGACGAGAGTGGTGTCGGCGTTCGTTCCCATCAGTCGCGGATAACCGGAATCGAGATGACCATGCCGCGTCGCAGGGCCATAGGGTCGTCGATGCCGTTGGCCTTGGCGATGGATCGCCACTTCGTGGCGTCGCCGTACACGCGGTAGGCGACGCCCTGCAGACTGTCTCCGTCGACCACGACATGCGAGCGGATCCCGGCGATGCCGTGGGTAGTCGGGTTCTGGGGCTTGTTTCGTGAGCCACCACCGCGACGAACCGGTTTCTCGATTTGGAGGAGCGTCATGGTGGCCTCGGCGCGGATGGGCGTGCCGTTGGCCTCGAAGAGCGTGAAGTTGATGCTCAGCTGGGTGCACACCGCTTTGAACGTGGTCGTCTTGCCCCAGCCGAACTCGATCTTGGGCGGACGCCCGGAGTTCTTTCCGCCCCCGCCGAGTTCGCTGTCGACCTCCATCGCCGCGAAGAGGGGGTCGGTGATCTTTCGTACGTCGCCGTTCTCGGCCTCGGAGTCGTCGAACATCAGGCTCAACTGCAGCTGGGTCTGGCCCGCGCCGGTGAACTCGACCTTCGGTTCCTCTTTGCCGACGACCGGCTCGACGTTCCACTGATTCGATCGCGAGATCGAGTAGTCCGTCGGGTTGAACCAACAGTCGATCTTGTCGCCGTCCTCGATGATGAGGTAGGCCTGGGTGAATCCGGTCGGAGCGGCCATCAGACGTCCAAGAAGCCCTCGTGAGCGATTTCCAGGCTCTCCGTCGCGGCGTTGCTGGAGTCGGCGGTGAGACTGGGACCTTCCCACTTCACCGGCCACGCCGCGGCGAACGACCACTCACGAACCACCTGGGCGTCGGGTCCGGTCAGCGCCAGCTTGAGTTCCTTGCGATCGGCCTTGGTCTGGCAGGCGTGGAACCATTCGAGCAACGCCTTTTCATGCGTGAGACCGCGCGACAGCTTGAGGTTCGGGTACTTGGCTCGTCCACGCAGCTTGTGCACGAACTCGTTGAGGCCGCCCTCTTGGTACTCGAAGACCTCGTACTCGACCGACAGGCCGCTGGCCTCGTGGAAGTACCCGATCGTGACGCCGAGGATCTCGGCGCGAAACGCGCCCGAGGAGACCGGATCGGGCGTCTTGGCGCCGCCGCCCTTGGCGGGATTGCGCGGACTCATCGTCCACTCCTGCCGGGACGGAGATTGCCGAGCACGTCTCCAACCCTCTCTCGCTCGCCGCGCAGCTCACGGCGCAGGCGGCTCACGACCTTGTCGTAGATCTCCTCGATGTCCGGCGCCGCCTCGCCGCCCGAACCCTGCGCCGGAGCGCTCTCGCGCTGCCGCCGGCTGGAGCCGACCAGGGGAACCTCGGTTGCCCGGGCGAGCGTGGGCCCCGTCTGAGGGGGCGCGGGCGAACTCGCCGCGGGCGGCGGCAGCTCTATCGACATGCGCCCCTCGGGCGTGGACTGGACCACGCCACCCGCCGAAGCGAGGTCTTCTGAAAGGCGGGATCTCCGCGATACGCGCTGGCGAGGAACGGGGCTGACCCGCGGGCTAGGCGTTCGGTCCACCGTCACTACGGGTCTCGGGGTGCGGCCGGTCTCGCGCTGGCGGGGGGTGAGCGCCGGCACCGCGGCCGGCGTGCCGGTGGGAGCGGGAGCGAGCACCGCAGGGTCCCGATCCGGCTGGGATGGGGTCTGCACCGACGGCATCTCGGGCGATGGCGTCCGGGACACGGCGACCTGGGCGGGCGCCGGACGAACGGGGGCGTCGCTTGGGCGAGTCTCTGTCGGCTCGGTACCCCCTTGCGCCGGCGGGGGTGACGGCAAGGCGGACGCGCGAGCCACAGCCTGGCGCGTGGGAGTGGCATCCGTCGCCGGGGTTGGGTCGTCGGCCACCGGAGCGTCCGCGGCAGTCGACGGAGACGGCGCCGTGGAGGATGAGGGCTCCCTTCGCAGCACACGCATCAGTGTCCGCAGCGGGCCTCCGGTCTCCGTCGGCGCAGGCCGCGCCTCCGCTTCCGCCGCCGGCTCGTGTGAGGGCTGCCGCTGAACTGATCTCGCGGGTGAAGGTGCGGGGACACGACTCGCGACGGGGGGAGCGGAGCGGTCCGTGATGACCGGCGCAGCGGGCTCGGCCGTGGCCGATTCGGCTGTGGAGACGTCGGTCTCATGCGGTGGCGCGGGCGCGGGCTCACCCTCCTCGGTTCGTGCCAGGGAACGCACCGGCGGGTCCGCCGCCGCCGATGGGTGTCCGGCGGCGGGTGGAGGCGTACTCGGCGCGGATGATGCGGCGCTCCGGTCCTCCGTCTCGAGTTGCACTCGTCGTGGCGCAGGGCGCTCTGCGGAGACCTCGGTTTTCACCTCGGGCTTCGGGATCTCGGTGCGCGCCAGGGTCGCGTCGTGCGGCGGAGCGCTTGGGGTTGAGCTGTCCCTCTCAACCGAAGGCTTCGTGGAAGGAGGCGATACGGCGATCGGAGCGCCCGAGGGCTCTTCCCGGGAAGGGCTCGAGGCCGTCAAGCGAGAAAGCAAGCGGCCGACGAGGCCAGTGCGTGGCGGATCGGGCGTCGGGGAGGGGGGCGCAGAGGCTTCGGCGGTCGGTGTGGTCGACGCCGTGGGAATGGAGGGCGCCCCCGTCACGTCCGTCTGCGTTGCCTGCGGCACGCTCTCGGGCGCGACGGTCATCGCCGTCTCGACGGGCTGACGCGCGATCCGAGGTCTCGGTGGAGGGGCCGGGGTGCGCGCGGCCTCTTTCCGGGCCAGTGCGACTTTCGCAGGCGCCGGAGGCCGCAGTGGCTCGGGCGCTTTCGAGGTCGGCGGACCAAGGGTCGCCGGGTAGGGCAAATCCGTCGGGCCGATTCCGCCAGTCCGCTCAGTCGGAGCGTCCGGGCTCACCGCGGGCGTGGCCGGGGGTAAGGCGGGGGGTGAAGCGGGGGGCGTGGCCGCGGGTGAGGCGGGGGGAGTGTCGGGGACCGCGTGGGCGATGACGGCTGCCTTGCGCTCTGACGCCTCGGGAGCCGCGACGGGTGCGGGCTTCGCTTCGCTGACCGGCGGTGCGATGGGCGCTGACAGCGGGGGAAGGGGAGCCGCGGAATCGGGTCGCGGGGGAGCGGCGGTGACCGCGTCAGATGGTGGAGCCGCCGGTCGTCGCGCGAGCCGCAGCGGGCCCGGTTGCTCGACGATGCGCCCCCTTGGCGCGACCTCCGTGGCCTCCCGACGGGCAAGCCTGCGCGCCGTGCGACCCCGCTCGGCCGACGCAGCCTCATCGATCGTGCGTGGCGCCTCGGGTTTCTCGGCTGGGTCCTCGGATCGAGCCAGCAGGGCGGCCCCACCGCTGAAGGGCACGCCCTCGACCTGGCCGTCGCCATACATCCAACGGAACGCGAAGTCGCTCATCCCGTCCGGTTTGGCGAGTTCAGGCTGCACTTCCGACGCCCGCCGATCCGTGCGGGCGAGGCTTCGGCCCACGGCAAGGCGCGCGGAGCGTTCCACCCCAAGAACTCCTCTGCGCGCGGAGATCCGCTCGCCTAGGGACATGCGTCCGGAATCTCCGTCGGGCGAGACCCTCAGTCTGCGCATCAGGCGTCGTCCCAGGCGATCGCTGCGCCCGAGGCGGTGAGCCCGGCCTGTGGTGGGATCTCCGCTCACGCTGCGGTGCCGGGATCGTTCATGGTCGCGATTTCATCCAAGAAGCGCTGCCTGTCGCGGTGCTCAAGATCGAGGATCGTGTCGAGCGACCAATGGAAGTGATGAGCGATTTGGGCCGTCTCCTGCAAGAGATGATCTGGAGACGGCCTGCTCATTCCCCCAGGCCACCATCCTCGATCTCCGAGAGGTCGACCTCGAATTTCTCCGAGCAGTGCGGACAGCTCACCGTGCCCACTGCCTCAGAATCCACGTTCAGGCGCTCGTAGAGCTGCTGCAGGTGGTCGAAATCCACCGCAAAGAGCCCCTCGACTAGCTCGGGGGTGATCTCCTCGATCGTGCCGATCCGGGTGATGACCCTCGCCAGCAGCAGCACGGAGAGGTACGCCGCGTTTCGACGCGCCTCTGCATCGCGCAGTGGCTCGATCTCGTCGCGGGCTGTCGCGAGGCGCATGATGCCCTCGCGGTGCGTTGCACCTGAAGGGTCGACATAGCCCCGCGGCAGCCGAAAGGCGACCTCGGTGTTCACAAGAGTTCCTATGACCTAGTCGGTCTCTATTCGCGCTCCAGTCCTTCGTGGCAGATCTGGATCTCTTCGACGGCGACCTCGCTGCTCTTCGGGTCCAATGTCGCCCCGGCGTATTTCAGCGGCCAGCCCTGGACGAATTTCCAGATCGCGATCTTGTCGCCGGTGTAGTCGACCAGCTCGATGTGACCGTCGACGCGAGCGCTATCGGGGCCTTCCTTGAGCACCTGGTCGCGCCACTCATAGAGAGTGGCGTCCTCGTCGACACCGCGCTTCAGCGTGATGTTCGACCACTTCACCGGTCCCGGGACCTTGCGAACGATCGGTCGGCCCTGGTCGTCGATCGAGGTGTGCTCGATTACCGTGGTCTCCGAGTCGAGGCCTGAGCACTCCCTGAACATTCCGATCGCTTCCTTACCGCCGATGTTGAGGCGGAAATGGGAGGATGGGCGTGGTTCCTTCGGTGGCATCTAACTGCTCCTCTCGATCTGCGGGGCGGGCTGCCCGGCCTACTCCGAAACCTCGGCGGCGCCGGCGGTGTACTGGCTGATGCGGAACACGACGAACTCGGCCGGCTTCACCGGAGAGACGCCGATCTCAACGATGACCTGACCGGCCTCGACGACCTCAGGCGGGTTCGTCTCGGCGTCGCACTTCACGAAGAAGGCTTGTTCCGGAGTGGCGCCGAAAAGCGCTCCGTCGCGCCAAACACGGCGAAGGAAGTTCGACGTCGAAATGCGTAGTGAGGTCCAGAGACGCTCATCGTTCGGCTCGAAGACGGACCACTGCGTGCCGTTGATGATCGACTCGGAGAGGTAGTTGAACAGCCTCCGCACGTTCAGGTAGCGCCACTCAGGGTCGCTCGAGAGCGTGCGGGCGCCCCAGATCCGGATTCCCCGCCCCGGGAAGGCCCGGATGCAGTTCACGCCGTTCTGGTTCAGAGAGCCTTGCTCGCCGTGGGTGACCTGGAAGCCCAAGCCGTTCGCGCCGAGCACGACCTCGTTGGCCGGAGCCTTGTGGACGCCGCGCGAGCCGTCGGTACGCGCCCAAACGCCAGCGACGTGGCCGCTCGGCGGAACGAGCATCGGCTGATTGGTGAGCGGGTCCATGACCTCGAGCCACGGGTAGTAGAGGGTGGCGAACTTGGAGTCGTAGCCCGCGGTGTTCATCCGCCAGTCGTGGATTTCTTGCGGCTTCAGGTCGGGCGGCGCATCGAGGATGCACATCCGCTCGCCGGCGGCCTCGCACGCGGCGATCATCTTCCCCTGCAGGTCCCGCATCTGGACGTCGTCATCGAGCGTCATCACATCGGGCATGCAGATCATGTTCACGTCATCGACCGAAGCGAGTCCGCCCATGCCGGTTCGCGCGGCTTCGTCGCCGGCATAGTCCTCGCTCGAGATCTCGTCCATCTTGGCGGGGGCAGCCGGCGCGGCGAGTGCGTAGCTGCCAGGCGCCGGTGACCGCTGCTCCTCCGGCAGAGAGGACGAGACATCTTTGATCTTCACGAGTTTCGAGCCGGAGTTGACCTTGGTCGCCAGGTTCGAGCGGCCGCGCTTCATGGTGAGGCCGTCGAACTCCTCGCTCTCGGAGCCGGCGGTGATCACCATCTTGTAGCTCGGGCCCGAGTCGTCGTCTTCGCCCTCTGTTGGCTCCTCCGTCAACTCGACCTTCACGTCGGTTGCACCCGATTTCGCGCTGATCTCGAAGGCGGGCATGTCCGCGTTGGTGGAGGACGGTAGCGCCGCCTGGGCGGGGGGCGGCTCATCGGCTCCGCCATTGCCACTCGAGCCGACGCGGATGACCCAACAGATGCCACCACCGTTCTGAAAGAACCCGTACACGGAGTGTGCGAGGTAGGCGCCCGCCATGAACGGCCCGGAATCGGGATTCGCCGGGTCGCTGAATGCCTTGGCAAACTGCGTCCAGTTGGTGATCTGTATCGGGGTATTGATCGGACCGCCCGGGGCAAGCCCGATGAACGCCGCCGTCGACGTTCCGACCCCCTCGATCGGTTTCGATTGGGCGGGAATCTCCTCGACGTAAACCCCGGGGGTTAGATAGGTCGCCATTCCACTATCTCCTCGCGCTGGTGTTGGGCGCCTCGTGGCTCATGCGAATCGCTCGCTCGTGGCGGGTCCACCACCGAAATGGGGCGCCGGGAATTCGGGTGGGGCGCAGGCGACCACTCTGGTAGGCAGACACACCACAGATCCTCCGTCGACCCGGGGTTCCAGGGCAGCAAGCCGTAGGGCAGATTTGAGGGCAGCTCTAGTTGCCCAAAAGTGCAATAGCCCAGGAAATCGTTCGCTCTCTGGAGCGCGATCTATCACGCTGGTCGGGCCGATCACTCCTTACCGCCATAACCGCAGGGAAACGGGTTGACCGCCCAAGGTCCCCGTGGATAATCAGACCCTGATGCGATCGCTGCGCGCATGAGCAATCGAGTTCGCGAAGTAGTCGGTACCCGGTCGGAGTCGGACCTCACAACGTCACAGGCCCCGGATGCGGACCAGTGCATCGTGGGCCGGGGCGGCACGCCCTCGATTGCGGCAGCGGTGGCGCTACGTGGCGGGCTGAGCAACTCCGCAATCGGTCGAACCCTGGCGCGCCAAGGTCCAGGAGACGATGAGGAGGAGTTGCTCGATGCCGGGGTACCCGATCAGCCCTCGCTCCCCGGCGGCGTTCGTAGTGACCCGATCGAGCAGGCAGACGAGGGCTCCCTGCCCGGCGCGGTTCGCGTGCATCCGGTTGAGGTGGGCAGTCATGCTCCGATCGGCGGAGGATCACGTGGTGACGCGGGCGCGCTGGCAACCCCGACGCCCAAACCGACTCCAACCCCGACCCCGACTCCTTCGCCCACCCCGGTCACTACCTCGTCGGCCGGCGGCGATGCGACGGCGGTCGCACCCGGCCACGCCACGACCGACTCCGGCGGGGCGTCAGCGTCGGACATTGACTGGGAGGCGTTCTGGGCAAACGATGCCCTGAACTGGGCTCGGCAGGCGGGGGAGGTCACCCGAGTAATCCCCTTCGTCGGTATCGCATCGGGCGGGGCTGCGGACGTCATCAACGGGGGCCAGGATTTGTTCGGGGCGCACTGGCAGTCGGAAGCCCCGGTGACGCACACGATGATCGTGTTCAGGAGCGCGGTCAACACGCTGAACAACGGATACGGGCACGTCATCTACGTGGCCCAGTTGATCCAGGATGCCCTGCTGCCCGTGGCTCCCGAGTTGGTTCCGATCAGCGCCACGATCATCGAAGGTGCCGAAGGCGTAAAGGTGCCGATCGATCTCGGCCAGGAGGTCCTCGATTTTCTCATCGAGGTCTTGGCTCTCTACAACTCTGCGACGGCCTCGCCGCCAAGCGCGGAGTCCGAAGCCTGGATGCAGCTCGCGGAGGGGTATTTCGCGAATGTCGTGACCGATTTCTTCACGCTCATCCTCGACGCCTTCGACGGTCTCACCGCCGGAGCGGCTCAGGGGTCCATCCTCAACCAGATCGGCAACTTCCTCAAAGCGGTCGGTCCTGCAGCCAAGACCTTCATCATGTCGGCGATTGGAGTTCTCGTCGGCCAGTGGAACGTTCGCGGGGGTGGGCTGGTCACCGGCGTCCGGCACGGCCTAGTCGGCAGCCTCGATCGCTCGTTGGCGCGATCGACCGGCGGGCCGCCGCTGAGCCGTCAAGACGACGACATGCTTTCTCGTGCGGGTTGGAACCTGGCGTTGCTCGAGTTCAGGAAGATGCGACTCGGCTATGACATCGGCGACGCCATCGTCAATCACGCGGCAAACACCATCGGGGACCACGCGGCGGCAGCGGAGGAGCTGGCGACCGTGTTGCTCGACGGTCAGGAGCCATTCGAAGCGGTGCGAGAGGCTGGGCTCGAGGTGTTCGAGGGTATGCGGACTCGCTTGCACATGCTCGGCGAGCTCCAGCTGTTCGGCACTTCGGCGGCGGAGAAGACCCAACAGGTTGTCGATACCAGCAACGAGGCGCGTGGCGCGCTGGAGCAGCTCGAGATCCCCTCCGTCGAGCTCCCCGAGGTCGACCTCGGGGAGGGAGTGCTGGCGAGCGCCGGCGAGGCTCTCCTCGGCGCGGGTTCCGATCTCGCCGAAAGCGGTCTCGAGATCGTCATCGACCAGGCGCGCACGGCCCTCGACGTCGCGAAGGACGTGGCCGGCGGGGCGCTCGACGAAGTTGAGGCGAACGCCGACGAGATTGGGCTTTTCCTCGACATCCTTACCGACACCGCGGCCCAGCAGATCACGACGTTGGAGCAGTGGCTCGCGGATTTCGAGGCGAAGTTCGCTCAGACAACCAACTTCGAGGACATGTTCGAGACCTTCATCAACGAGGCCCTCGCGGTCGCCGGCATCGATGCCGACTTCGACTTCGAGGACATCAGGCAGGCCTGGCAGGACCTCGGAACCTGGATCGACGACATGACCGAATACGCAGCAGCTCGCGCAGCGGGCACGGACCCGTCTATGGAGCCCGACGTCGAAGGCATGGAGGCGGTCGGGTCACGCCTCGGCGCGGCGACTCCGGAAGAGCCGGTCGAATAGTCGGGTCTAGAGGGCGAGATCGGCAGGCGGGCCCGGGACCTCCACCTTCAATTTTGCCTCCTTGCCGTCGGCTGACCGCGCACGCAGCTCGTAGCTGCCCTCGCGCACGGAGCTGAAGATGAATCGACCGTCACGATCGCTGGCCGTCCATCCGCGGCCTCCCTCCATCACCACCCAGACATTGGGCAGCAGCTCTCCACTCTTCTTGCCGGTGATCGTCCCGCCAAGCCGGTGAAGCTCCTCGACCGTGCTGGAGCCGCCATCGATCTGGCGCGTGCGGAGGGTCTGCGTGCGCACCTCGGGCCCGCGCTCGAGGACCGTGCCGGAGTAGAGCGACATCGTCACGCGATAGTCAAGCGACACCTTGTAGCTGCCGCCGATTGACGTCCAGAACTCGGGCCCACCATCCTGGCGCGGCTCCCCGAGCGCGGCGGCGATCGGATACTTATCGGCCGACTGCACCAAGGCTCCGCTCAGCACCTCCTCCGGAAGGCTGGGATAGGCGAACAGCACAGAGGCGACCTGCGACAGCAGCCGGTGCTCATCCTCGACTTCACGGGTCCACGCCGACACCGCAAAGGAGGCGTCGAGGCGGATGGGCGGGCGACTCTCGGCGGCTCGACCGTTCGCGCCTTCGCCTCCCTCCCAGTCCATCGGGTGCTCCTCCGGCGACTCCCGCAAGTCGTAGAGGAACACGTTCACCGTCGGAACGGAGAGCTGAGCTGACCATTCCTTGTTCGGCGCCTCGAATGAGATCTCGACGCCATCGAAGCCCTTTTCCGTAAGCGCGTCGGTCATCAGCTGGCGCAGCGCCTCATCGAGGTCCGCCAGCATGGTGTTCATGGGGATCGTCGTAGCAGTCTGCATGCTCACGCCTTCGTGGTGTCGTCGTCGCTGTCCATGTCCGCGCCGGGATTGCCGCTGGAGACTCCGAGGGGCCACGTCGACTCGTTGACCGCCGGGTTCGGGATGCGGGCCTCGAAGTCCAGCCAGATCCGCGCGTCGTCGCGACAGTCGAAGCCCCGACATGGCATCGGTCGCTGCTCATAGGCGGTGCATCCTTTGTCCGCGTTCATATGGCAGCAGTAGCCGTCGTCGCGTTTTCTTAGCGCGTAAGGGTCGCCGACGTCCCAGTCGAGCACCCCTTCGCGCACGTCTTCGCTGCTCAGCGCAACTCGCAGCTTGCAACACACCCCCTTGCACAGGTGTATGCGAGCCGCGCAGTCGATCTGAGGCGTCTCCTCGGGTGGGACGTCGTACTTAGACGACGTGAACTCCCGCCGCGTCAACGTCATGCCGCGGTCCTTAAAACGCTGGCGCACTCGCTTCGCCGCCTCAGCGGTCGTTGCTTCGAGCTCGGCGCGGTCGAGGAGCCCTCTTTCGATCAGGAGGTCGGCCAACGCGACGAGCGTCGCCGCCGTCTCCTCGAGCTCCGCGGTATTCGCGTTCGCCCGGTTGTGTGTGTAGATCAGGCCCCAACGGACCTCGTCATCGTCGAGCGGTTCACGCGTTTGGTCGCTCATGCCGCCGGTGTTCCCTTGGGCCGGACCAAGTCGTGGAAACGCTCGAAGTCGGTCTCCAGCGTCAGGCGGCCGAGCTTCGCGTATTCGAGGGCGACTCCGACGACGAGGTGCTCCATGGTGATCCGTCGACTGTCATCGGCGGCGAGGAATGCCCCGGCCATCGAGGCGTTTCGAATACCCCCACCCGACAATTTGAATTGCTGAGCTAGGAAGGCCAGATCCAGATCGTCGGCGACCGGTGCTTCGGTGGGTAGTAGCAATCGCCAGATCGCCTCTCGATCATCCGGCTCCGGGAATGGGAAGTCCACGACGAAGTCCAAGCGCCTCAGAAACGCGTCATCGATGTTGTGGCGGAAGTTGGTCGCCAGGATCACCGCCCCCGGGTACATCTCCATCTTCTGGAGCAGGTAAGCCACCTCGATGTTCGCGTACCGATCGTGGGCGTCGCTCACGTCGGACCGCTTTCCGAAGAGAGCGTCCGCTTCATCGAAGAACAGGATCGCGTTGCTGCCCTCCGCGGCGCCGAAGATACGGTCCAGGTTCTTCTCGGTCTCCCCGATGTACTTCGACACGATCGTCGCGAGGTCGATGCGGTACAGCTCCAGGCCGAGCTCCTTGCTGAGTACGCGGGCGGACATGGTCTTTCCCGTTCCCGACTCTCCAGCGAACAGGGCCTTGAGGCCTTGATTCTGGCCCACCTTCTCTGCGTACCCCCACTCCGACAGCACGAGGTCGCGGTTTCGTAGATAGCTGGAAATGGACTTGAGGGTCTCGAGCGGTTTCTCCTGCAGCACCAGCTCTGCCCAGCCAAACGTGGGCTCGAGCCGCGACGCAAGTTCTCCCAGCCGCGTGCTCGATGCGCGACGGGCGCCGGCGTCGAGGTGCTGGGCGGTGGGAATCGGCACTCCGTCTACTGCGGCGCCTTGGAGCGCAACCTGAGCGGCTTCAGCGATTTGGCTGAGTGACAGCCGGAATTTGGCGGCCGCGTCGTCGACGTCTTCGCACCCTGCAAAGGTTCGCCAGGCTTCTTGGCGCTCCGCGAACGAGGGCAGCGGTATCTCGACGACCACCGCGGTCCGGTCTCCGAGTGCGACGACCGCCGCATGAGAAAGCGCGCAAATCAGTGGACGCTCCGGTTGAGCAAGCATCGCCCGTAGAGCGGCAGGGCGATCCTCCGGTGAGAGTTCCTCAAGCCCGCTGATTGCCAGGCGACGCCCCTCGAGTTTTGCCGCCAGGCGGGCTACGGGCATGACTTCGGCATCGCCGAGGTCGGCGGCGTCGATCAATAGGAGCGGAGCGCGAACCGCTCGCGCGAGCACCGACGGCGCGTCGGGCCCGGTGAGTACGAGCGGCAACTGGCTGTCGGTCGCGAGGAGTGCGCGAAGCTCGGCGAGGATCTCGGCCCGGCTTGCCTGATCCTCGCTCAGCTCCACTCGGCTAAGCCGATTGTCGAGTGGGCGCTCGTCGATCTCCGCACCGAGCAGTAGCGCGGCGAGAGCGTCTGCCACTTTGACGGGGCGGTCCACGATCGGCAACTGGTTGCGCTCGTCGATCAGTCGGATTGCGCCGCTTCGTCGCAGTGGCATGTCGCGTCCGAAACGGGCCAAGACGTCCTCTGCGCTCACCCGTCCCCCCGCGAGTAGGCGAGCGATCAGGCCCGCGCTCGGCAGCTTCCGGGTGACGTCGTCATGGAGGTAGGCGAAAAGCCGCGCATACGGTGGGTGCAACTCCGGCGCCGCGGCGAGCGCCAAGATCGCACTTTCGATCGCGTCGAGTTCGAGCCGGGCGCTGGCCTCGCCAAGACGACCGTCCCGGTCGATCGGGGCTTGCGCCTTCGCTGTCGCCACGGCGGCATCGTCTGTGACGTACAGCCCCCGAAAGGGGTCGGTGGGGTTCGGGTCGGTCGAGGCAACGCTTTCGACCGCGGCCGCTATGCGCGCTTCGAGATCCTCGAACTTCGGAATGCGTGCTTCAGGCGAGCTCACCGGCGACCTTGTCCGCCTCGCGTTCCATGGCGTCGCCAGGTTGCGTGACGGTCAAAGGTCCGCTCTGGGGTGCGCCGCGCTGCTGGGACACGTGGGTGAGTTCGTGGGCAATGAGTTCATCGCCCGAACTCGTGCCGGGCTGGTACTGCCCTGACGCGAAGAAGAGGTCCGTGCCAGTCGTAAAGGCCTTGGCGGATACCGCGCGCGCCAGCTGATCGGCCTCGCCTCCGGTGTGGACGTTGACGTCACCGTAGTCATCTCCGAGGTGCTCGCCCACTGAGGAGCCAACACGAGAGTCCAGCGATTGGCCGCCACCTTTGGCCCGGCCGATGGCTGTTTCGACATCTGGGTGGACGCGGCCGTCGGGAAGAATTCCGCTGCCCTGGCGGGCAAGAGTTCCGAATGCGTAGTTGCCGACCGTTGACGCCAGCCGCTCGACGGGATCGGGCTCTGGCGGCTCGAGTTCGCCGGACTGCGGGGTGCGCTCGGACTGAGCCTGATCCTTGTCGTGAGTGCGCTGTTCCACGGTCTAGCGTTTCTCCAGTTCGGTTCAGCGAGAGGCCGCAAAGCGATGCTACGTCCGCGTATCGGGGCCTGTCTACCTGCCGGCGGCGATTTTCCGCCTGCAGATTGGCCATCTTTGGTGACGCGGGCAGGCCCTGCCGTTAGGATTCGGGCCCACGTCTTGGAGGTAGTTGGGTGGCGGAAGACGTTTTCCGCGTTGTCGCCGGTCCCGATGAGGGGGCGAGCTTCGCGCTGAAGGGCGCTGAGGCGCTGATTGGCCGGGATCCGGACGCTGTCGCGATTCTCTTAACGGACCCGAGCGTCTCTCGGCGTCATGCCCGCGCCTTCATCGAAGGTGGGCTCCTGTTGGTCGAGGACGCCGGCTCCAGCGCCGGGACCATGCTCAACGGCGCGCCGGTCGAGCGGCGCAGTCCACTGCGCCAGGGCGACACGATCACCCTAGGTGCAACCGAGCTCGAGGTGCTCAGAACACCGACCCCGGCGCAGACGATGGTGGCTCAGGCCGTCGTGCTGTCACCTGAGGCGGAGCTGGAGACCGAGCCTGAGCCACCGTCCGCCCCTGAGCCGGAGGCTCCTGTCGAGCCCGTGGAACAGGAGCCTCCGGCGCCCCCGCCTCCTCCTCACGCCGCGGAGAATGAAGAGACGGCGGAAGAGAACGTCGATCGGGCTCCCGTCGAGGAGGACGAGTCGAGCACCGTGGACGTCGGCGACTCTGAGTCTGCCCAGATGACCGCTGAAGCTGACGACGATGCCGTGGTCGCTGAGCCCCAGGTAGAGGCGGAGGACGACGGCGCATACGACACTTTCGATGCCGTCGAAAGCGTCGAAGACGAGGCGGCGTCGGCCTCCGAGGAGAGCAGCGCGCAGGAGCAGCCAGAGGTGTGGGTGCCACCACTCGAGAGGGAGGCGACGAGCGAGGAGCCATCGGGGCTCGTGGTGGAGGAGCCGAGCGAGCCGGAGTTCGATCCGGAGGCCTACGCCACCTACGCGAGCACATCGATCCCCGAAGATGATGACGTCTCACCCGCTCCTGCGGAGCACGCCACGGAGCCTCCCGCCGACGCCCCCCCGCCCGCACCGCCCCCGCCTGCTGCCCCGTCGCCGCAGGCAGCGCCGGACCCGGGCGCGCCGCCCCCGTCCGCACCTCCGCCGCCGACGCCGCCCCAGGCAGCCGAGCCGCAGGAAGGGGCGCCTCCACCTCCGCCACCCCCGGCGCCCGCGCCCGACGAATCGCCGTCACCAGACGAGAGCGAGGGCGAGAAGAAGGGCCGCTGGTGGTCGAGGCGCCGCAAGCGCGACTAGCTCATCGGCGATTCTTCATTTCCCTATCGTCGAGGCCCATGGATTGGGCCGACGACGCTGAGGCGAGCCCGTGACTGACGCTGGTCGTGCGATCGGGCGGTACCGCCTCGGGCGAGAGATCGGCCGCGGCGGAATGGCCGTGGTCTATCTGGCGCGGCAGATCGACCTCGATCGCGACGTCGCGCTGAAGCAACTCGCCGGTCCGGCTGCGGACGAGCCCGAGTTCGCCGCACGCTTCCTCCGCGAGGCCCGCATCGCCGGGAGCCTCTCCCACTCGAACATCGTCACGGTGTACGAGTACCTCGAGTTCGAGGGCGTGCCATACATCGCCATGGAGTACATGCCTCGAGGATCTTTGCGTCCCTACATGGGGCGCTTGCCTTTGGCTCAGGTTGCCGGCGTACTCGAGGCGATCCTCGCCGCGCTGGCGTATGCGGCTCCGAAGGGCATCGTCCACCGCG
>CAMYIK010000021.1 GCA_947258365.1 uncultured Thermoleophilia bacterium
CTGGCGGAACCCCGAGGTGCGATCGGCGTTCGACGACATCCTGCGGTTCTGGCTGGACCGCGGCGCGGATGGCTTCCGGATCGACGTGGCGCACTCCCTGCTGAAGGATTCGGACCTGCGGGACAATCCTCAGATCTCCGAGATCCCCCCGGGCGCCGATCCGATGAAGGCCTTCTTGTCCTACGAGCACGTCCACGACATGGACCAGGACGACACCCCCGAGATCTTCCGGCGGTGGAACGAAATCGCGGCGGAGTACGACGCGTTGCTGCTCGGTGAGATCGCGCTCGACGACTTCGAACGGGTGCGGCGCTACAGCGATGGCGGCGACGCGCTGCATCGCGTCCGCATCGCGCCTTCTAGGAGCCGCCGAATCCGATCCGGTCGGGCTTGTCTTCCAGGCGCACGTACACGGCCTGCTCCAAGTTGACGGCATGCGTGCCTTCGGCGGCATCGACGCGGTGCCAGCCGCCGCCTTCCACGGCGCCAAGCAGGGTTTCCGCGGTCGCCTCGTCAAGTGTGAGCCGCACGATGATGCCGCCCTCGTAACCGATTTCGATTTGACGTGACACAGCGGGACTCTCCTCAGTGATCGGGATTGGCTTGCACGAGCTCGGTTAAAGCACCACCCGCTGACTGCGGGTGCAGGAACGCAACTTGATGACCCCCAAGACCCCGGCGAGGCTCACTATCAATCAACTCCACGCCGTCCCGCGCGAGTTGCCGTAGCGCCTCGGGGAGGTCTTCTACTTCATAGGCGATGTGATGCAGCCCTGGCCCGCGGGAGTCGAGAAATCGCCGAACTCCGCTCTCGGGTGTGCTCGGTGCGATCAACTCGATCTGTCCGGCCTTGGTGTCGAGCGCAAGGGCCTCAACACCCTGATCGGCCATGTGCTCCCGCACACTGACCTTCAGACCGAAGGCGTCGGCGAACAGGGGCAGCGCTTCGTCGAGGTCGTGCACGACGTAGGCGACGTGGTGGAGCTTCTGGATCAGCACGGCCTGGGACACTAGTCGACGTTCTCGAGGCGGGCGTTTGGCGCCTCGCCCCGGCCGACTTTCGCGCAGGGCTTGCCGTCCACCCGCACGACGTCTGCCGTGAAGTCACTCACGCCGCGAAGTAGTGAGCTGCCAACGCCGTATGCGTCGACGGGGACTCCAGCCTCCTCGAATGCGCTGATGCGTTCTGCGTCAAAGCCGCCCGAGACCACGATGCGCACGCTCTCGTGGCCCGCGTCATCGAGTGCCGCGCGCACCTTCCACACCAATTCCGGCACGACACCCGTCGGGCTGAAGCGGCCCATCTCTTGCCACAAGGCGCGATCGACCATGGTGCCGGCCGTGTCGAGGCGCACACCCCAGAGCCGTTCGCCGAGCGCATCGGCAACTTCAAGTGCGGTACGCACGGAGTCGTTCTCGAAGTCGACGAGGACGATGACGTTGACCTGATCGGCGAACTGGTCGGCGAAGCGTTCCGCGGCCCGGGCGGTATCGCCTCCGTATGCGGCGATCAGCCCGTGCGGCACGGTGCCCATACCTCGGCCACCCCACCAGGAAGCCTGGGCGTCGGTCGAGACACCGATCGCGCCGGCGATGTGGGCGGCCCAGCCGTCGCCGGTCTGAACCTGCCAGTGATCGAAGCGGGCGGGAAAGTAGAGAATCAGCTTGCCGCGAGCGGCAGTCACGACATCACGCACATTCCGGCTGATCAAAGTGCGGCGCGCCAGGACGCCCAGATAGAGCGTCTCCAGATGCGAGAAGAGCGAGTAGTCGCCTTCGATGGTGAGCACCGTCTCCCATGGGGCGATTTCGTCGCCGTCATAGAGCGCGGAGACCTTAAGCGCGCTCCATCCGTCTTCCCACTCTCCCGATGTGAACCGGCCGGTGCAGAGCCGGAGGATGGCAAGCGCTTCGTCCATCCCGCCAAGAACCGAACGCTTGCGCTGAAAGACCTGCACGAGCACCTCGGGGTGCTGCTCGTCAGCGACCAGGACCTCGCGCGTGAAGTTGAAGTATGCGTCGCTGTAGTAGCCCTCGCGCATCCTCGCGACGGGCAGCTGGAAGGTGTCGGGGCTCAAGCGGGTGCGTTTCGCCCCGCTCACACGGGCCTCTCGGTGGCGCTGTCACTCTCTGTTCTCAGGAGGACGAGAACGGCAACGAACGCGGCCAGGGCGATCAGCATGAGGGTCAGTCCAAGCCCGCGCAGCAGTCCCAGCCCTCCGGAGTCTCCGTCCGATACGACCTGGAAGGGAGCCTCAGACGCAGGTGGCGGCGCGTCGGCGGGCTCGCGCGCCGCCGGCGGTGTGGACGGAACGCCGGGGGCCGGTGCGGGGGAGGGCCCGACGATTTCGACGATCGCCCCGCCGCCTTCGCCGCGATCACCGGCCTGCCCAGGCGCCAAGGCGAACTGGACGACTTCGCCATTCTCGTAGAATTGCTCCGCGGTAAACAGGCTGCTGCCGGGAGTCACGGTGCGGGCTTTGATCAGGAAGTCCTGGTGGGTGCCCTCCGGGATCACGCCCCCGAGATAGCGAACGCCGACCGTACGACCTTCGCTCTCAACGGGTCGCATGGACCAGCCAAGTGGCGGCGCGCCGATCGCTACTCCGGCCACTTCATCGGGAAAGCGAATCTTCACCGCTTGGGTCGGCGTACCCGCGCGGACCGAATGGACGCGAAGAACGAAATCGACCTCGGAGTCGATCGCGACTCGAGCCGGCCTGACCTCGAGCACCGCCACGGCGCTCGAGGCGAATACTCCGGCAAGGACGGCGGTGAGGGCGAAGGCCATGAGGCGAGTGATCATCGGCTAGTCGTCTTTCGGGAGCTCTATCGGCCGAGACGCCCACAGCAGGCCTCCCAGAATCAGCGCTCCCGCAGCGAGCGCTGCCGCGATGAGCGCCAGCCAGAGGGCGGCGTCCGCGTCTCCGTCAGATCCCGAGCCCCCGCCCTCGGCGGCAATGGGGTCTGAGGTGATCTCGATCGCGGCGGCGGGGCCCGGAGCGCCTGCAGCCGGCTCCGCGCTGTTCTCATCGCCGGTCTCCGGTGGGCCGGTCCACAGGGCGGAGGTGCCGTCGGCGAGTTGTTGTTCTACCCGCCAGACCGCCGTGCCGGCTTCCTGCGGTGTGGCGATGACCTCGAATTCTTCGTGCGTGTCAGGACCGAAACGCCCACCGCGATACCGAGCGCCGCTGAGCTCCCCGTTTTCACCCCGAAGCGGCTCCACCACGAAGCCCGAACCCGGCGGTCGAAAGCTGAAGACACTCACGTTGTCGGGAAAGGTGACACGAAGTCCGATGGTGTCGCGTCCTTCGCTGGGCACGCGGATCGTGAAGGTCTGCGCCTCTCCGACCGGAGCCGTCGTGGGAAAGACCTCGACGTGGGCAAGAGCCGGCGCGGCGCTCGCCAGGACCAGGAGCGCGGCGAGGATGACGGGAAATCTCATACCCGCATCCTTTCGGCGAAAGCGTTGAGAGTGTCGAGAAATAGGCTTGCCTGAACCTTCCGGGTCATGGCGATGCGGTAGGCGAAAGCCATGAAACCGGTCGTCTGAGCATCAATCCGCAGCTTCGTGCCCGAAGGAACCTCCTCCAGCGTGGTGAGAGTTCGCGCCTTTAGGCCCATTCCCTTGGCCATCCAGGACAGCTCGCTGCCCGGAACGACGTCGGTCAACCACGGCCGGGTCCAGAATGCGCGTCCTCGCGGGTGGCGCATCTGCATCTCAACGCGCGTCCCGCTCGCGAGTTCGCCATCCATCTCCACCTTCAGGTAGACGGGGTTCCACTCAGGCCACGTTTCGATGTCGCTCCAGGTTCGCCAGACCTCGGCCGGGTCGGCCGGGATGACGACGCTGGCGGCAACGCTCACGCCGGAGTTGCGCGCTCCGCTTCGAGCAGCGCGTCCATCGCGGCCTTGCCGACCTCGAGTTCCGCCGCTCCGGGCTCCCGAGTGGCGAAGCCCGCTTGGATCATGCGACCCGCGCCATGCACCGCGCGAGCGATGGGGTGGTTCGGCATACGCCCGGAGAACGCGAAGACCTCAACAGCGGCCCCAACGCTGGCCGCACCGACGACGGCTCGGGTGATGGGGCCTTGCCGACGGAACATCACGCGACTGACCGCGTTGGCGACGGCGCTTGTCACCAGCAGCGGAACGACCAGGTTCGACCCGCAGCGCGGATGTTCCTTGGCGTGTTCGGCCGCGCGGTGGATACCCGCGCTGCCACCGCTCTCGTAGGCGGCGATGCTCTTGTGCTCCACGCCGTGCCACACGGCGGCCGAGGACGCACGCAGGGCAAGCAGCATGGGCGCCAGGCCCGCGGCTGCGCCGGCCGTTTCCTGCAGCATGGGCCAGCGCACGGTTCTGCGCACGCCCGCCGCGATCGCCGCCGAGGCGATGAGCGCAACGCCCGTCCCGGCGTCCTCCATCGCGAATCGCGCTTCGGGCATCGCGCGCTTAACCGAGGGGAGCACGGTGAACGCCTCGGCCAGGCGGAGAACGCCACGCACGATGGGCAGGTTCGCGGCCGGACCCCGGGCGAAGCGGAACTTGCGGCCGCTCATCACGGAGACCGCGCCATCAGAGCTCTGCACGGCAGCGGCCCAGTGTGTGGATCCATGCACCAGCAATCCGTTCGCCAGCGCCATGCCGCCGATCTGGCGGGCGGGGGTGGTCTCAGGCATGCGCGCAGGCTACCAACGCCAAGCACCAACCAGCCGGCGCGTGGTCGCGCCCTGCCTAGTAGCTGTAGATCTCGACGAGGTAGCCGTCGGGGTCTCTCACCTGCACGCGTGTCAGGCCGACCTGCTGCCATTGCCTTTCCACAACACCCGCTAGGCGAAAGTGAACTCGAGCCCGCCGTACGGCCTCGTGGCTCCCCGCGCGAAAACCGAAATGCACCCCGTCCGCGTCGACGACCGGCTCCCCTTCCGTCAGCGCGAGCAGCCCTCCATCCGGCGAGCTGAGAATGAGCAGGTGGTCATCGTCGTGCACGCGCTCGGTGAGACCGAAGTGCTCGGCGTAGAACGCGGCAGAGCGATCGCGATCAGAGACGGTCAGTGCGACGTGGTCGAGGATCATCGGTTCGAACCTATCCGGAGCGACGGGCCTCGGAGCGGCTCTCCGCGGCCAGCCGGCCGGCCACCGGCGTGCTGTGGTCGACGAAGCTCATCATGTCCGCCAGGGCCGTGTGGCCGGCGACGTTGGCGATCTGGTCGTGCATCAGCTGCGCCACTCGCCGGTACGCCTCGTGCCCCTGCGGTTGGCTGCGCAACTCGATGAGGTGCATGGCCTCGCGGGCATTGACCACGAGGGTGAACCGAATGCGGTGGGCGAGCGTCACCGCGTACGGAGCCACTGCGGGATGGGCCTCCCTCAATGTCCGATACAGGGCGGCGCTCTCGGCGTGAGCCTCGGCGTACTCGCGTTCGGTGCCCGAGCCCACGATGTCCGCGGGTACCTCGTAGCCGAGATCCACCGAGAGAGGCTGCACTTGGAGGCTCAGCATGCGGTGTCGTTGCAGGTCGCGGTAGGCGCCGTAGTCGCAGACGATCTCAAAGGTGTACGAGGCAGCCTCGAGTGCGCGCCCGGGCCTGTATCGCCGGTTCGTTCGTTGCCCGGCCACTCGAGCTAGCGCCCTGCGGCGCTCGGCATCCCCGAGCCGGCCGACGGCCGTCATCAGGGTCGACAGCGTTTGAGTCGTCTGAGGGAGCAGGGCATGGGCCAGTACCCGCTTTTCCGCGTCCGGGTCGAAGTCGACCAACCGAACCGTCGGCACATCTGCGTCTGTCTCACCGGCAGGCGAGATCTCCTCGGCCAGCTCCGCCGCGGCTCGATCGATATCGGAGAGGTAGGCCGAGTGCACCAGGCCGCGATCTTCTCTGTCGACCCGCGTCAAGAACGATGGAATGACGTGGCGAAGCTCGATCAGCATCACCCTCGCGCAGTCACGAGCCTCGGCTAATGGGTGCGCCTGCATTCGGACCAGCATGGCTTCGTAGGCTTGGCCGGAGGCGAAGACACCGACGTTGGCCGTGGTCGCCGCCGGGAGCAGGCCACGGACGGCGTCGAGCGCCCTGGCATTGACGGCACGCCTGCGCGCGGCCTCAGGTGCGCCTGGCGTCTCGGGTACCTGCGTCTCGACGTAGGCGCGGAGACGTTCCGCCAACGCGCCGTATCGCGAGAAGGCCCGGTCCAGAACGGAGCGGTAGTCTGCCTCGAGTCCGCCGTCGAGTTCGCTGGGGACGTGGTATCGATAGCGGCCTCCCCGCTGCTCGGCGAAGCTGATGTACCTCGTGGACTGCTCCAGGTAGGACGCGAGCCGTCCCCACTGGAGCACTTTGGTCATGACGTTGGAGACGCCTTCGACCGCGAGGTGCGCTCCTCCCAGCTGGGCCACCGAGTCGTCGCCGTACTCGAAGAACACGCGATCAAAGAGCTCGCTCGCCCGGGCCTCTCCGGCGCCTTCAGCGCCTGAGACCCGAAGGTCTCCATCCAGAAACTCATCGAGCAGTAGTCGGCGAAGCGACTTGGAGCTTCGCGAATAACGCGCGAAGAGCGCGGCCTTCACGACCTCGGGCAGGTTGGTGAGGGCAAAGATGGGTCCGTCGAGATTCGTGACGTAGGGAGCGACGCGCCGGCGCTCCTGCTCGGTGAGATCGCGATCGGGATCGGCTGACTCGCTCAGAACGGTCTCTCTTCGTCGTCGGGCTTGCGCAACCGTTCCAGGCGCCCGGCCAATTCGCCTTCGCGCCCTCGGTCGGTGGGATGGAAGAAACGGACGTCCCTGGCGCTTTCCGGGAGCAGCGACTCATCGACTACCGCTTCCGGGAAATCATGGGGGTAGTGGTAGCCCTCGCCGTGGCCGAAGTTGCGCTTGTTCGCGGCACTGCTGTCGCGAAGGGCCAGCGGTGGCCGCTCGGCGCCGTGCTCGCGAATGTGGCTCATCGCCGCGTTGATGCCCTTGTAGGACGCGTTGGATTTCGGGGCGAGCGCAACGTAGGTCGTGGCTTGCGCGAGCGAGATCCGCGCCTCAGGCATCCCGACGAACTCCACAGCTCGAGCGCAACCGATCGCCACGTTGAGCGCCTGCGGATCGGCGTTACCCACGTCCTCGCTGGCCGCGACGATGATGCGCCGGGCGATGTACTTGGGGTCTTCACCAGCGTGGAGCATCACGGCCAGGTAGTACAGCGCCGCGTCCGGATCGCTGCCTCGCATGCTCTTGATGAATGCCGAGATGGTGTCGTAGTGGGCGTCGCCGTCACGGTCGTAGACGACCTTTTGACCTCCGGCCGCGGCATCCACGATCTCGACGGTGACCGTGCCGTCGCTGGCCGCGGCGGCGGCCTCGAGCAGGTTCAAGGCCTGGCGCGCGTCTCCGCCGGCGCGGGTAACGATTGCGTCCCTCGCGTCTTCCTGAAGGCAGCCCCCGCCGGGCAGCCCCCGCGGATCGGTCGTTGCCCGTTCCAGTAGAGCGCCGAGCGCCTCGGGCGCGAGCGGTTCGAGCACCATCACTCTCGTGCGCGAGATGAGCGCGGAGTTCACCTCGTAGAAGGGGTTCTCGGTGGTCGCGCCGATCAAGGTGATTAGCCCATCCTCTACCGCAGGCAACAATGCGTCCTGTTGTGCCTTGTTGAAGCGGTGGATCTCATCGAGGAACAGCACGGTCGGCGTACCCGCTGCCAAACGATCTCGCGCGGCGGCCATCACTGCCCGGACATCCGCGAGGCTCGCGCTGACGGCTGACAGCTCCTCGAAGGCCGAGGCGGTGCTGCCCGCGACGACTCGGGCGAGCGTCGTCTTCCCGCAGCCTGGAGGCCCATAGAGGATCAGCGACGGCACGCGGTCCTCGGCAATGGCCTTCGCCAGGAATGCGTCCGGGCCGAGCAAGGCCTCCTGGCCCACGATGTCGCCGATGGTCTCAGGCCGCATACGTGCAGCCAGCGGCTGGTCCTTACGCAGGCGATCCTCGACCAGGTCCGAGAAGAGGTCAGGCCCGTCGGTGCTCATCGGGGCCCGCTGCGCGGTTCTAGCCCGCTGCGCGGTTCAGGAAGAAAGAAAGCCATCAACGCTCCGATGATCGGCAGCGCCGCGACGGTCCACAGCGCAGTCTCGCGTCCGAGGATATCCGCGATGGCACCCAGCACGGCCAGCCCCGGCGGGGCTGAGCCGATCGCGCCGAAACCGATCATCAGCCCGGCCGCCAAGGCGAGGCGGGTCGGCAGATAGGACTGGCCGACGGCGACGGTTACCGAGAAGGAGGCCAGCAAGAGCAGACCGGACAGGATCAGGGCGATGATCCCGATTGGTCCGTCCACCAGGATGAAGACAGCGATGAGCGGAGCGGCTCCCGGCATCGACCACGTGAGCATGCGCGGCCCGCCGATGCGCTCGGCAAGCCACGCTCCGCCGAAGGTGCCGACGGCACCGCCCATCGCGAAGCCGAAGATCACGAGACCGACGGCGCTGTCGCCGAGTCCCCTCTGGTCCGTGAGGAACAGCGGCGCGAGGGCGAGGACTCCGAACTGTGCCCAGGTGCGCATGCTCGTGACGGCAAGGATCAGCACCAGCCCGGGAATGTGCGAGGCGCCTGTCAGCGCGGCTGTCGTGGTTGCCGGAGCCAGCTCGGCGTGCACGTACCGGCGACCGACGATCAGCAGCGCCGCCGCGATCGTTCCTGGGATCAGGAAGACCAGGGTGGCCTCGATGCCAAAAAGGGGGATGGCGATGCTGGCGAGCAGCGGACCGGCGCTGAATCCCAGATGGCCACCGACCATGAACCATGCGAGCCCGGTGGCGGGGCGCGTACCCGAGATGCGGTTGGCTACCCGCGCGGCCTCCGGATGCCAGGCCGCTACGCCGAGGCCAGAACCGAACACCGCGGCAAGTACTCCGACGTAGCCGGCGACCAGTCCCGCGGCGGCAAGTCCCAACACGGCGACGATGACGCTGCCCCACAGGAAGTAAGGCGCGGGCCGCCGGTCGGCGATCAGCCCGAAGATCGGTTGGGCGATCGATGACGCGAACAGCGACGCGCCGACGATCATCGCGGCCTGAAGATCGCTCAGGGCATAGAGCGCGACGAACAACGGCAGGAACGCCGGAAGCGCTCCGACGCACATGTCGATGACAAAGTGTCCGGCGGCGAGTAGACCAAGACCGGCACGATCGAGCTGGCGCTCCTCAGGGGGGCTACCCTGGAGCTGGGATGCCTGGCTCACGACCGATTCAGGGGTGCGACGTGTACGCGGTACTGAACCGCTTCGCGGCGGATGAGGTCGACTTGGCCGCGGCTCGCAGGCTGATCGATCCCGGCGAGCAGTTCAGCAGCTTCGAGCAGCTCGTGCAGGCGTGTCCACCGGAACAGATCGGCCTAAGATTTGGCCGCTTTGCCGCTCTCGCTGCCCCATTGTTCGGGGAGTTCGAGTGACGCGTCGCCGTCCTCGCTGAGGCCGAGATCCTCATCGAGGCCGAGCTCCTCGATGACCTGAGCGCCTTGCTCACGAAGGTCGTTTTCTTTGGGCTCCCAGAAATCGCGCCGCACCGCCACGCTGTAGACGCGTCCGGCCACGGCGCCATAGGCCAGGGCCGTCACTGCGAAGGTGATCAGCGTTCCCGTTCCCGCCTCAGAGCCGAAGAACCCGCCGGGGAAGGCGCTCTCGCCGCTGATCTCGGGGCTGTACCAGAGTCCCCAGAGGAGGAACGCGACGATCGCCAGAGGCACTGCCCTGAGGTACCAGGGGCCTGGCATCACGCGGTAGATGATGGGCAGCAGGACGGCCGCCAGCACCGTGCCGATGAACAGACCTGTCCAGAGACCAACTCGCGGCACGTCGGTGAGCACGGCGCCACGGATTTCGCCAAGCGCCTCCGGGAAGTTCTGGTCGCTCCAGCCGCGGCTGAAGCCTTCGTTGGCAACGATCATCCAAGCGACCGCACCGAGGAAACCCCCCGCGACCATGCCGGTGAGCTCGCGGGCGAATCCCCACAGGAGGTCCATGGGAGAGCGCCGCTCTAGGGTCGCCTGGCTCATATGAGCATCCTAGTCCGAGCCGCTCTGGCCCTGCTCGGCCACGTCGTCAGGCATGGCGTCGGGGTTCGCTCGTAGCCAGGAGATACGCAGATAAAGCTCTCGATCGGTGATGTCGCCCGCCAGGGCGAATGACGTCAAGCAGAGGGGGCAGGCGGTCACGTCCGCGTACTCAGGAAAGCCTTCCTCGTCGGTCTGGCCCGTGGGCATCAAGACCAGATCGCCCCAACACTCCTCGGTGTGGCAGCGAATACGCCCGTCGATATTGACGAACGCGCTCTTGGGAATGGGGGCTCGGGCCTCTGCCATTGCTCTAAGCTATCTTTTCGAAAGCGTTGGGAATCTCGGTCCACCAGAAACGTGGCAGTGGGAGGCCGAAAAAGGGTAGAATCCCTACCGGTTTCCGGGAATTAAGGAGCGGGAATGGCACGCAGCTACCAGGACGTGCTCGCGAGTGCACGTGAGCGTATACCCGAGATTCAGGTCTCGGACCTTGCTGAGTGGCTCGACTCAGACCACGCGCCGTTGGTCATCGACGTGCGCGAGCAGGACGAGTGGGATGAGGGTCACATCCCCGGTGCCCGGCACGTGTCACGGGGGTTCCTGGAGAGCCGAATCGCGGGAGTCGCCCACGAACTGGACGCCCCGATCGTCATCAACTGCGCTGGCGGTGCTCGCTCGCTACTGGCGGGCATCAGCCTTGCCGAAATGGGTTTCTCGAACGTCAAGAGCCTCGCCGGTGGCTTCTCACGCTGGAAGCAGGACGGCCACGACTACACGGTGCCGAGCGCTCTTACTCCTGAGCAGCGCACCCGATACAGCCGGCACGTGCGTATCCCCGAGGTCGCTGAGGCTGGACAGCTGAAGCTGCTCGACAGCAAAGTGCTGCTGATCGGCGCGGGTGGACTTGGATCGCCTGCGGCGTACTACCTGGCCGCAGCCGGCGTGGGAACGCTCGGGCTGGTCGATGACGACGTCGTGGACGTCAGCAATCTGCAGCGCCAGATCATCCACACCACCGACCGTGTGGGGGAGCTCAAGGCCGAGTCCGCCAAGCAGACCATCGTGGGCCTTAACCCCGACGTCACCGTGAACGTCCATCCGTTCCGAGTCGACCAGAGCAACGTGCTCGACCTCATGAACGAATACGACGTAGTGGTCGATGGCGCCGACAACTTTCCCACGCGCTATCTGCTGAGTGACGCCTCACTGATGACGCGCACTCCGCTTGTGCACGCCAGCATCCTCCGCTTCGAGGGGCACGCCTCGGTTTTCACTCCGTATGACGGGCCGTGCTATCGCTGCCTGTTCCCCGAACCGCCGCCTCCGGACATGGCGCCCTCGGGTGGCGAGGCCGGCGTACTCGGTGTGCTGTGTGGGGTCATGGGAAGCATCCAGGCCAACGAGGCGATCAAGGTTCTCCTCGAGATGGGTGACACGCTTTCGGGCCGGCTCCTGATTTATGACGCCTTGTCGATGGGCTTCAACGAGCTCAAGGTCCGTCGTGACCCGGACTGCCCCGCCTGCTCGGATGGCGCAAAACTCGAATTCCGCGACTATGAAGCGTGGTGCGCGGGTGTGCGGGATCATTCCGAAGGCCTGGTGGAGGCGTGAGCATCGTCAGGATTCCGCCAGTTCTGAGACAGGCGGTCGGCGGAGAGCGCGAAGTGGACGTGCCGGGGGGCACGGTCGCGGAGGTCCTCGACAACCTTTACGCGGCGCACCCCGCGGTGAAGGCGCAGCTCCAGTCAGAAGACGGTGAGTTGCATCGCTTCGTCAACGTCTACCTCAACGACGAGGACGTCCGGATGCTTTCGTGGCTCGACACCCCCGTCGCAGACGGGGACCGCATCCTGATCCTTCCCGCCATGGCGGGCGGGTGAGCCAATTGGCTTCGCTCAGTCCACCGCCCGC
Organism: uncultured Thermoleophilia bacterium; assembly: GCA_947258365.1. GTDB lineage: Bacteria > Actinomycetota > Thermoleophilia > Miltoncostaeales > Miltoncostaeaceae > CAMYIK01. The sequence goes on from CAMYIK010000021.1 coordinate 11,945, forward strand.
CGCGCGAGGCGTCTTCTCTGATCTGACCCACACCATCGGCGAGACGCCCTTGGTGGAGCTCTCGCGTCTTTCTCCGAACCCTGACGTTCGGATCCTCGCGAAGCTCGAGAGCCAGAATCCCACCGGATCGATCAAGGATCGCACCGCGCTCTCGTTGATCGACGAGGCTGAGGAGCGCGGTCTGATTGCCCCCGGCGACACCATCATGGAGCCGACCTCCGGCAACACCGGCATCTCGATGGCCATGATCTGCAAGGTCCGCGGCTACCGGCTCCAGGCGGTCATGCCCGACAACGTCACCGAGGAGCGCAAGCAGCTATTGCGTCTGTTCGGCGCCGAGATCATCGATTCTGACGGAGCCTTCGGTTCCAATGGAGCGGTCGAGCTGGCACGTCGTCTGAGCGCCGAGCGGGGCGTGTTCATGCCCTTCCAGTACGGCAACCCGGCAAACCCACGCGCCCACTACGAGGGCACCGGCAGGGAGATCGTGCGTGACTGCCCGGAGATCGACACCTTCGTTTCCGGCCTTGGCACGGGCGGCACGCTGATGGGTTGCTCCCAACGCCTCAAGGAATTCCGTGAGGACATCGAGGTAGTCGCGGTCGAGCCGCTGCAAGGCGACCCCGTAAGTGGCCTTCGCAGCCTCGAGGACGGGTTCGTGCCGCCGATTCTCGACCTTGCCTGTCTGGATAGGAAGCTCCTGGTGACCAATCGCGACTCGATCGTCATGACCCGACGGCTCGTCGAGGAGGAAGGCATCTTCGCCGGGGTCTCGTCAGGTGGCGTGTTCCACACGTGCGCCCGGCTCGCGGAGAAGATGGACTCAGGCACCATCGTCGGCGTCGTTGCCGACGGCGGGTGGAAGTACCTTTCCACCGGCATATGGACCGACGACCTGGACGCAGCAGAGGATCTGCTCGACCGCAGCCTCTCCTGGTGAGCTCACCCATGAAGCTCTCGCGCCTCTTGGCGGACGAGCTGGTCGCGCATGCGAACGATGACCTACCCAACGAGTGTTGCGGCCTGATCGCCGGCCACGGAGACACCGCGACGAGGGTACTGCGCACGAATAACTCCGAAGGCAGCCCGTTCATGTACGTCATGGATCCTCAGGAGCAGATGCGCCTGATGGATGAGATCGACGATGCGGGCGAAGACCTGCTCGCGATCTACCACTCGCACACCCGCTCGGCGGCATACCCCTCGCGCACGGATGTGGAGCTGGCCTTCTACAGCCAGCCGCTCTACGTGATCGTGTCGCTTGCGGACTCCGAGAATCCGGACATCCGCGCGTTCAAGCTCGCGAGGGGCGGGGCTGACGGCGAGCAGATCGCCGAGCAGCCGGTAGAGATCGCCTAGGCCCCACCGGCGTACGCTGGTGGGGCCTCAGAGCTAGTCAGTCGCGTCCGCGGCTGGCGCCTCATCCTCGGCGGCCTTCTTGGTCGTACGGCGACGACGCTTCGGCTTGGCCTCCTCGGCTTCCGCCTCAGGAGTTGCCTCCGGCGTGGCTTCGGCCTCGTCGTCCTTCTTCTTCGTGGTCCGGCGACGACGCTTCGGCTTCGTCTCCTCAGCGTCAGCCTCGGGAGTCGCCTTAGTCGCGTCCGCGGCCTCATCCTCGGCGGCCTTCTTGGTCGTACGGCGACGACGCTTCGGCTTGGCCTCCTCGGCTTCCGCCTCAGGAGTTGCCTCCGGCGTGGCCTCTTCGTCCGCGGCCTTCTTGGTCGTACGACGACGCTTTGGCTTCTCTTCAGCCTCAGTGGCCTCAGTGGCCTCAGTGGCCTCCGCTGACGCGCTGGAACGACGACGCACGCGACGTCGACGTCGACCAGCCTGCTCCTCGGTCTCTTCGGCCTTTGCCTCGTCATCGGCCGACTCGCTCGCGGGCGCTTCGGCTTCCGGTGCCGCCGCCGAGGTACCCTCGTCGCCTGTCGAGTCAGCCGTGTCGGCGCCCGTGGAGCGTTTCCGCCGCCGCCGCCGACCGCTCGTGGCGTCTTCTCCGGTGGCTCCTGACTCAGTCTCCGCGTCGCTCGCCTCGACGAGTTCGCTGTCCTCGCCGACGTCTCCGGTGAGCTCAGGCGACATCATCACCATGTGCTCGTAGGAGATCGGCTCATCGATGGGGGGCAGCCCTTCGAGCGGGTCGACCTTCGGCGTGTCCTTCTCCGGGACGACGAACTCGAAGACCTCTGAGTCGTCCTTGCTGTCGCTCGACTCATCGCGTGTCGCGTCGTCGACCGTCGTGGCTCGACCGCGCCCTCCGCGCCCACCGCGACGCCCGCGACGCCGGCGGCCGTTGCCATCCGACTTCGGCTTGTCGCCGTCAGATCGACTCGGGCGGTGATCGTCGCCGAGCGTGACCTGATAGGTCCCACTCTTCGGGTCTTTCTCGAGCTTGACGATGCCCTTCTCGCCAGCGTCCTCGAGGAAGCGGGTGAAGGTCGAGAAGCCGAGATCGCTCTCGTCGAAGGCGGGGGCCTTGCGACGCATCGAGTCCTTGACGACGCTCGCGAGCGCACCCTCGGTGCCTTCGTGTTGAAGCGAGGCCAAAGTGTCCTTGAGCAACTCGATGGGGTCCACTTTGCCGCCCCGGCGCTTCACGCCGCCGGACGCCGCGAGCTTGTCGTAGAAGATGAACTCGTCGCAGTTGGCGATTAGCAGATCGCTCGCCGATTCCCGGTTGCCGACGCCGGTGACGCGCTTGTTGAGCTCGCGCAGCTTTCCGACGAGCGGCGTGAAGTCGCTGTCGCCACTCACGAGGACGAAGTTGTCGAGGTGAACTCGCGAGTAGACGAGTTCCATGGCGTCGACGGCCATCTTGATGTCGGCGCGGTTCTTGGCCCCTTCACGGGCCGAGGGCATCTCGATCAGCTCGAGGCCCGCATTGATCAGACTGTGTCGTGCGTCGCGGTAGCGGCTCCAGTCCGCATAGGCACGCTTGACGAGGACTCGCCCTTTGTCGGCGAGTCGGTTGAGAACGAGATCAATCGCGAAATCGTCGCGGCCCTTAGCTCCAGGGCGCGCCATGTTTTCGTAATCGACCAGGACGGCAAGAGCCGGCTCTCGGTCGGGCACGGATTCCTCCGGTGTGTTTGTTGGTAGGGCCGCCCGTAGGCAGCCGATTCAAGCGGTATTGGAGCCCCTCGGGACTCCTACCTGGCATCCGCCCTTAGGCAGATGCTGAGAACCAGGGTAGCAGGGGGCTTCCCTAGCCCGCGATTTCCCGCCAGGCGATCACAACATGGGCGGCAACCGTCGTAGCGATTGCGATCAGCGCCAACGCGACGACGTCCGAGGTGTCGAGTTGGCCGCGCGACAGGATCACGCCGGGGTCGAAGTAGTGGAACACCGACAGGGGCCCGAGCGGCTCGGCGATCTTCCAGACCTGGGCGAGATAGTTCAGCGCGTACATCACGACGGTGATGCCCGCCGCCCACCCGACCGCGCGGGCGCCGGACCGGATCACCGCGGAGCACAGCAGTGCGATCCCTCCGATCGAAAAGAAGGTCAGTAGCGTGCCGACCGTCACCTTGGCGAGGTCCGCCATGGCGATGGAGCCGAGGTCTTCGACGACCAGCACCGACACCAACGCCCCGGCGGTTGCGGCAAGCCCGACCAGCAGTAGTGACAGTCCGGTCGCGATCGCGTGGGCGGCCAGCCAGGCTCGTCGCGAGAGATCACGCGAGAGGATCAGCTCGGCCAAGCCGCTGTCCAGATCCCTCGCGGGGGCGGTCGCGAGTGAGATTGCGATCGCGCCCTGGATCACCAGCGGCACGGGATGGATGAAGGTGGATCCCAGGTAGCCGCCCGGGCTCGCGATGTCGGCCGCTCCGGAGAAGGCGCGCAGCGCCGGCGGCAGCGAGTCGTAGAGCTCGCGGACGGTGTTCTGGTCGACGGCGGCATAGGACAGCCCGACCAGGAACATGAAGACCGCCACGCCGATGCTGAGGCTGATCAGTCGTCCGCGAGCGCGCACGAGCGCGAGCTTGAGCACCGGAATCACGTGGCGTCCTCGCCGGTGTAGGTGCTCCTGAACAGATCCTCGAGACGGGGGGCCTCGATGGTGATGTCCTCAAGCGGGAGGTCGTCGAGCCGCGCGATGAGCAGCCCCGGTTTCCCGCGGAAAGTGAAGCGATGCCGCGGCCCCTCGACCGTGAGATCCTCCACGCCGTCTACGAGATAGCGCGACGGATCGATCTCGGTCGCGAACGTCAGCGTGCAGATTCGCCCGCCCGAGCGGCGGAGCGCGTCGACTTCGACGACCTCCACCAAGCGGCCATCACGGATCATTCCAACCCGTTGGCAGAGCTGCTCGACTTCGCTCAGCACGTGGCTACTGAAAAAGAGCGTGCGGCCGAGGTCCGAGCGCCCGCGAAGCCACGCGATGAGGCTCTCTTGCACCACCGGGTCCAATCCGCCGGTGGGCTCGTCCAGCACGATCAGCGGCGGGTCGTGCTGGAGTGCGGCGATCAGGCCGAGTTTCTGCTTCATTCCCCGGGAGTACTCACGCACGTTTCGTTTGAGATCGGCCTCATCGAACGCAAGCACCTCAAGGAGCTGTTCACGAAGCTCCGGCGGACGGGGGTGCAACGCGGCGAGGCTCTCCAGGGTGGTTCTGCCACTGACGTTGGGAATCAGGCCAATCTCACCTGGCAGATAACCGATCTCCGAAGCCGCCTTCAGGCGCTCATGGGCCATGTCGAAGCCCATGAGGCGGATGCGACCGGATGTCGGGCGCAGCAGGCCAAGCGCCAGCCGGATGAAGGTCGTCTTGCCGGCGCCGTTTGGCCCGAGAAAGCCAAACCGTTCGCCTTGGGGCACCGCGAGGTCGACGTCGACGACGCCGACCGTAGACCCGTAGCGCTTGGTGAGGCCCGTCGCTTCGATTGCGGGGGCACCAATGGCGGCTTCGCCGCCGCTGTTCAGGCCCGTTGCAGTCTCCTTGGATGCGCCCACCACGTGCGAAAGGATGTCGAATCCTGACGCGTAACAAAGGCGTCGCAGTTCGGGCAGCGCCTTTGCAAGCGTCCCAACGTGCACCGAAGGGGGCAAACGGCCCAGCCGTCAAGCCCCTGACGTCCCGTAGACTCCCGGATCGAATCTGCGGGTTAGCCGCGGGGCGAAATAGACCCAAGTCAGAAGGATCCTTGGATGGCGACCGACTCTCTCACCGTTACCGATAACCGCACCGGCGAGACCTTTGAGCTGCCGATCACGAACGGCACCGTCAAGGCGATCGATTTTCGTCAGATGAAGGCGAACGAGAGCGACTTCGGCCTGATGGCCTACGACCCGGCATTCACGAACACCGTGTCGTGCAGTAGCTCGGTCACCCATCTCGATGGTGACGCCGGAGTGCTCCAGTACCGCGGCTATCCCATCGAGCAGCTCGCGGAGAAGAGCACCTTTACCGAGGTCTCCTATCTCCTCATCTACGGCAAGCTCCCGACGCAATCGGAGCTTGACTCCTGGAATTCACAGCTCCTCGAGTTGATGGCGGGTGAAGAGGTCCTCAAGACGATCACGTCGGACTTCCCTGAGAACGCTCACCCGATGGGCATCGTCCAGGCGACGGTGGCGGCGCTGGGCACGCTCTACCCGGACTCCAAGGACTTTGACGACGACGCTGCGAGCCTCGAGTACGCCAAGCGGCTGATCGCCCAGATCGCCGTGCTTGGGTCATGGGCCTACCGTCACGGAGCGGGCCAGCCGCTTCTCGACGCTCCCAAGAACGCCAGCTACCCCGGTGCGTTCCTGCAGATGATGTTCGGCGAGGAGCCAGACCCGCGGATCGAGCGTGCGCTCGACATCCTGCTGATCCTCCACGCGGATCATGAGCAGAACTGCTCCACATCGACCGTGCGTGTAGTCGGCTCGTCCGATGCCGACGTGCACGCATCGGTGTCGTCGGGCATCGGGGCCCTCTACGGCCCGCTCCACGGCGGCGCCAACGAGGCCGTGCTCCAGATGCTCGCCCGCATCGAGACCAAGGACAACGTCCCCGCCTTCATCGAGCGCGTGAAGGACCGCGACGAGCTCCTCATGGGCTTCGGTCACCGCGTCTACAAGAACTTCGACCCTCGGGCCACGATTATCAAGGAGGCTGTCGATGAGGTCTTCCAGATCACCGGCGTCAACCCGCTGCTCGAGGTCGCGCAGGAGCTCGAAAAGATTGCTCTTGAGGACGAGTTCTTCGTCGGGCGCAAGCTCTACCCGAACGTCGACTTCTACTCCGGCTTGCTCTACGAGGCTTTGGGCATCCCCACCGAGATGTTCACCGTCATGTTTGCCATCGGCCGCACCCCTGGCTGGGTCGCCCAGTGGTGGGAGATGAAGCACGACAAGGAACAGAAGATCGCCCGTCCGCGCCAGGTCTACACCGGCGACATGGACCTCGACTACGTCGATATCGGCAACCGCTAGCCGACCGGCAAACGACCAAAGGGCCTCGGCGTCGCCGGGGCCCTTTTTTTATGCCTTGGCGCTCTCCGGGTCGGCGAGTCGTTCGAGCAGACGGGTAAGCGTCTCGATCTCGTCCTCCTCGAGCGCGTCCCAATAGGCCTGCATGCTCGTCGAGCGTCCGGGTAGCGCTTGCTCCGCCAGGGCGGCACCGGCGGCGGTGAGGCGTGCCTGCACCATGCGCCCGTCGGTGGGATGGCGAACCCGCTCGACCATGCCGCAGCGTTCTAGGCCGTCCACGAGCTTGGTGACGTTCGGTCGCGTCACCTGCAGTTCGTCTCCGAGCTCGTAAAGGCAACAGCACTGGCTCTCGCACTGGCCGAGGACGGCGAGCACCTCGAGCTTGGCGTCGGACAGTTCGTAGTCGGACGCGTGCTGCTCCAAGCTACGCGCCGCTCGTACAGCGGCGGCCTCCAAAGCGGCGGTCGCGCGCGCCGCAACCTCGGCACGCGGAGCCCGGGTCGTTTCCCGGTTCATCATCTCGAAAGTTACCAGTCACCGGGGGCCTACGGAGCACCGAACATCTCCCGTAGGATCGTGCAGTTCAGACCCAGACCGCGGAGATCACATGAGTACCCCTGAGGACTGGAACGATCTGCTCCAGGAAGTGAGTGACTACGTCACTCCAGATTGGCTCAAGCACGCCAAGGATCACGGCGACCAGCCGTGGGTCCGCCTGGTCCTGCTGGTGGACGTTCAGAACCAGCTGCTGAACCCGTTTGCCACGGAGAAAGTCGCCCAGACGATGGCTGATCTGGCCGTCGAGCGGCCGAGCGATCAGCAAGGCTGGGAGCTGATCATCGAAAAGGCCAAGGAAAAGCGCGAAGGGCTCGTCACTCGGATCTTCGACGTCGCGGACAACGTGCTTCCCCCCGAGCTTCTGCCGTTGTTCACCCGTGCCGCGGAGCCCGCCCGGATGATGGGCGGTGGCGGATAGCCCGCCACCCCAGCAACTCGGAGCGTGAGGCGACCGCGCGCCCGACCATCAAGCGATTCGTGGCCGCGTGGCAGCAGGGCGACCTCGGCTCATTGCGCGGACTCATTCGAGACGACGCGGTCTGGCTGGGTGTTGCCGAGCGCATCGAGGGGCCGGATCTGATTGCCGCACACCTGCATCGCGTGGCCCTTGGCGCTGACGCCCGTTTTCAACAGCACGGGGCTCACGCGGCGATTCGGAGCGACGGAGCCGCGGTCTTCGTGGAGGTCCGCGCCGAGCGGATCATTTTCGGCGCTGACGCAACTCGTTAGGCGACGACGAGAAACCGCCTTCAACAGGCATCTTCTTGGGATCGGCTAACAACCGTCTTAGCGACCGCCCCAGACCGCCAGAGAGTCTCCCCGCCGTCGAGAGATACCCGAGAGAACTTCCGGCGGAGGGCAAATTCCCATGAAGACTCGAAAGCGCGTGATCGCGGCACTGGCCATCTTGGCCGTCGCCACGCCAGCAGCTCTAGCGACGCACAACGTCATCGAGGGCACTGACAACGGCGAGCCCATCACAGGTACCGAGCATCGGGACCTGATCTATGCCAAGGGCGGCAACGACATTGTCAACGCACTCGGCGGTCCGGACGGCGTTCGCGCCGGGACCGGCGACGATGAGGTCAATGGTGGCAATGGCCGTGACCGCCTCGGCGGTGGTGAGGGCGACGACACCATCAACGGTGGAAACCACCGTGACCGCCTGCACGGCGGCCCGGGCAACGACATCCTCAGCGGCGAGAACGGTCGTGACCGCGCATGGGGCAACGATGGCGATGACACCATCGACGGTGGCAAGCACCGCGACTGGCTCCACGGCAACAAGGGTGCAGACACCATCAACGGTGGCGACGGCCGCGACCGCATCCGCGGCGGCGCCGATGACGACATCCTGAACGGCGACGCCCACCGCGACCACATCCGTGGCGGCGGCGGCAACGACACCATCAACGGTGGCGATGGTCGCGACTGGGTGCAAGGTGGCGCTGACTCAGACACCATCAACGGTGGCGCGCACCGTGACGTGCTGCGCGGCGGCTCCGGTGACGACTCCGTCAGCGGCGCCGATGGCAACGACCGCATTTGGGTCGGCCACGGCCAGGACAAGGCCGACGGTGGGGCAGGCAACGACCGCATCCACGCGCTGGCCCGCGACGGACAGGTGGACACCATCACCTGTGGCGACGGAAACGACGTCGCGATCATTCGCGCCGAGGACACCGCGGACGAGACCTGCGAGACCGTCCGTGTCGCCGACGGCACCAAGGCCGAGCGTCCGAAGAAGGACACCCGGCCGGCGCCAAAGGACCCGAAGAAGCGTCCGCCTAAGGGCACGGAGCGCCCAGCCGCCAAGGCGTAGGACTCCCCCAAAAAGGACCGCCCGAGATTTGGTCATCGCCGGGCGGTCCACCCCCTATCTGCGAAAGCCCGCGTTCGACGCGGGCTTTCGCATTTCTGGGCCCGGTCCACCTAAGCCCTCACCACTTTCATGAGTGCCCATAACGCGCGGCTTCCCACGGCTTAGACCGCTCTTATGGCCCACTCCATATCAGGTACGAGGCTTGCCGCATCCCGCTTACTGACTGAGTTTCAAAC